>JBEKYV010000517.1:0-2817 GCA_049510515.1 Solirubrobacteraceae bacterium
CGCGATTCCGGCTTGCCGTACTGAGACTTGTGTTCGTCGTAGTACTTCGCCACCGCCGCTTCGTTGACGTTCTTCTTGGCTTCCTTGGTGACCTTTTCCTGGATTTTGGTCGTGAGCATCCCGTACTTGACCCGCAGCAGCAGGTCGCTGACGGTGTACGAGGTACGTGCCATGAATTTCTGGAATTCGCCTTCCCCCTTGGGGAACGACTGCTTCTTGAGTTCGTTGAACTTCTTCTGGACTTCTTTGTCGCTGAGCTTGATGCCCTGTTCTTCGGCCTGCCCAAGCACCCAATCGACGCCGATCAGGTAGCTCAGCGCCTGCTGCTTGAGCGCCGTGTACTGCTGTTCGCACTGCGCCTTGAGCTCCGCTTCGGTCTTCGGCTTCTGGCCCTTGGCGGGCTTCGGTTCGACTTCTTTGAGGTGGGCGACGCAGTTGGTGTAGCTCGGCGGGTCGGGCACAACCACCTTTGCCGCTTTCTGCCCCGCGGCGGTCGCGCTCGAGGCGGAGGCCGCCACACCCACCCAGTGATCCAGGGTCGCTTTGGTGATCGGCTGGCCGTTGACCTGCACCACGGCGTCGCTGGGGATGCCGCCGCTACCGCACGCGGCGAGCCCCCCAACGACAAACAAAACGGCGCCTAGCGCCGCGACACAACGGATCGGCTTGATCACAGGAACGGCACTCTAGTGCATCTCCGTAACGAACGTCTAATGAGTTTCTTAAGCGCGCTTATGGACCCACGTCAAAGTTCTGACGGGCTGGTGCCGACCCACCCCGATCCCGCCATTTGCTTTGCCGCGAACCCTATGCGGCCTCGCGCACGACCGACAACAGCACGTCGGCGGCGTGCACCACCGCGGGGAAGCGCTCGGGGCCCTCGCGGGGGACGCGCACCGACACCTGCGATTTGCCCGACTCATACAGCGCTTCGGGCAGCTGCTCGCGCAGGCGCCGCGCGCGAGCGGAGTCGAGGTCGATCGGCGTGACCGCGAGGCGATCGCCGCGGAAGCTCACCGCGCGCGCGCCCGCCTGGCCGAGCTTGATGCGAGCGCGCTGCAGCGCCAGCAGGTTGGCCAGCGGCTCGGGTACCGGGCCGAAGCGGTCCTGCAGCTCCTCGCGCAGGCGCTCCACGTCGGCGACCTCCAGGGCGCCCGCGACGCGCCGGTGGATCTCGATCTTGGCCTGCTCGTAGGGGACGTAGTCGGGCGGCACGTAGGCGTCGACGTTGACATCGAGGCGCACTGGCTCGGGGAGCTCCTCCTCGGGCGTGCCGCTCTCACCGTCGGCGCCGCCTTCCCGGACGGCCTCGTCGAGCATCTGCATGTACAGCTCGAAGCCCAGCGCCGCCACGTGCCCTGACTGCTCGTCGCCCAGCAGGTTGCCCGCGCCGCGGATCTCCAGGTCGCGCATCGCGATCTTGAAGCCCGAGCCGAGCTCGGTGTAGTCCGAGAGCGCCGAGAGCCGCTGCGCGGCCTCGGGGGTGAGCGCCGCCGCCGAGTCGTACAGCAGGTAGGCGTACGCGCGCTCGCGGCTGCGCCCCACGCGCCCGCGGATCTGGTAGAGCTGGGCGAGGCCGAAGGCGTCGGCGTGCTCGACGATCAGCGTGTTGGCCTGGGGGATGTCGATGCCGGACTCGATGATCGAGGTGCACACCAGCACCTCCGCGCCGCCGCGCAGGTAGTCCATCATCACGCTCTCCAATTCCCCCTCGCCCATCTGGCCGTGCGCCACGGCGAAGCGCACCCCCGGGCACAGCGCGCGCAGACGCTCTGCCGTCTCGTCGATCGACTCCACGCGGTTGTGCATAAAGAAGGCCTGCCCACCGCGCTCGTGCTCGCGCATGATCGCGCCCTTGACGAGCTCCTCCTCGTACTCGCCCACATAGGTGCGCACCGGTCGGCGGCCCTCCGGGGGGGTCTCGATCACGGAGATGTCGCGCAGACCGGCGAGCGACATCTGCAGCGTGCGGGGGATCGGGGTGGCCGACATCGAGATCACGTCTACGCGCAGCTTCAGCTGGCGCAGCAGCTCCTTCTGCTTGACCCCGAAGCGCTGCTCCTCGTCGACCACCAGCAGGCCGAGATCCTTCGCGCGGACGTCGCGCGAGAGCACCCGGTGGGTCCCGATCAGGATGTCCACGCCGCCTTTGGCAAAGCCTGCGATCGCCTCTTTCTGCTCGGCGGCGGTGCGGAAGCGGGAGACGTGGTCGACCGTCACCGGGTAGTCGGCGAGGCGCTCGGAGAAGGTGCCGTAGTGCTGCTGCGCGAGGATTGTGGTCGGCGCCAGCATCAGCACCTGCTTGCCCTGCGTCGCTGCCTTGAACGCCGCGCGCAGCGCCACCTCGGTCTTGCCGTAGCCCACGTCGCCGCAGATCAGGCGATCCATCGGCCGCGGCCCCTCCATGTCGGCCTTCACCGCCTCGATCGCGTCGCGCTGGTCGGGCGTCTCGGTGTAGGGGAAGCGCTGCTCCAGTTCACGCTCCCACTCGGAGTCGGACTCGAAGGCGTGCCCGGCGCGCCGGCGGCGCTCGGCGTAGAGCGCGAGCAGCTCGCCCGCCAGCTCCTGCGCAGCGCGGCGCGCGCGCGACTTCATCGCATCCCAGCGCGAGCCTCCCAGCTTGGAGAGCGGCGGATGGTCGCTGCCGGCCCCGACGTAGCGGGAGATCTTCGCGAGCTGTTCGGTGGGCACGAACACGCGGTCGTCGCCTTGGTATTCGAGGTAGAGGTAGTCGCGCGTGACGCCTACCACGGTGCGCGTCTCGAAGCCCGCGAAGCGCGCCACGCCGTGGTCTTCGTGGACGACGATGTCGCCGGT
>JBEKYV010000518.1:0-2816 GCA_049510515.1 Solirubrobacteraceae bacterium
CTCGTCTACCAATCGGCGTGGGGCGCGGGCGCGCGCGAGATCGTCGGCGTGCGCCTGCCGCCCGGTCACGGCCTCGCCGGCAGCGTGGTGGAAAACGGGCAGCCGCTGGCGGTCCCCGAATGCCGCACCGATCCCCGCTTCGCCTCGCGCATCGCCGCCGGCACCGGCCACGTCCCCTACACGATGCTGGTCGTCCCCTTGATCCGTCTCGGCCGCCCGATCGGCGTCCTGTCGCTGCTCGACCGCCGCGACGGCGGCCACTACGGCCCCGACGACGCCGAGCGCGCGGCGCTGTTCGCCGAGCTCGTCGTCAGCGCGATCGAAGCCGACAGCGAGGCGATGCCCAGCCTCGGCGCGCGCCGGTCGCGGATCGTCCCGGCTTGAGGGAGAGGGGGTAGGGGGTGGGTCGGGTCCGCGGACACATCAAGGGATCGAGATCAGATGACGTCTGGGCAGGCTGGCATCATTTCCGTCGGTACCATGAGATCCGTGTCGACGAAGCAGACCAACGGCAGGCCCGAGCGTCTCAGCCCCGAGAGGCTGGCTGAATTGACGCACCCGCCTGTGTACAAGACCCGTGAGGAACGGCGTGCCGCACTCAAGCAGGCTACCGAGGGATTCCGGGTCAAGGTCCGCGTCACGCCCGACATGTACGGCCGCCGGTAGGCCATGACCGCCCCAGGCGGGCGCCGGTCCACCACGCGAAGCGTGTTCGCGATCGAGGAAGAAGAACTCCTTCTGCCCAACCCGATCGCTCTCGACACCAGCTTCGTAGTCGAGGCCCTGATCGCCACCCAGCCACTCCACGGCGTATGTAGCCCCTTCCTCACGCGCATCTTCGAAAGCGGCGTGTCCGTCGCCACCAGCGAGTTGCTCCGCGTCGAGCTGGCCGAGGCTGCGTTTGCAATAGCGCTCAAGGAACGCTGGGCAGGCAAGTGGCGACGGCACCGTACCGACGGGCGATCCCGCCCACGAGCCGGTCGTCTACTGAACCACACTCTGATTCGTTACGACAGGATGCTCGGGAGCATGACGCACATCTCGATCCCGCTGGGCGACATAACAACGGCCGCCACCACTTTCATGACAGACTACGGGATCGCGTCCTACGACGCAGCGCACGCAGCGAGCGCCATCGCTGCCGGCGCCCAAGCGATTGTGACCATCGACACCGGGTTCGCACTCCTGCCCGCCTCGCTGCTCACCATCTATACCGACCGCTCACGGCTCGCCTCCTGCCGCAGCAAGCGACCGCGCTGAGACCATCTCACACGCGCGCGGGCCAAGCCCGGATCAGCCGCGTTTGACGGGGCCCCGGGCGAGGTATGACTCCCCGGTGAACAGCGTGATCGTCTTGCGGCGGCGGAAGTCACGCACCGAGACGACGCCACGCACGACGTGCGTGAGCGTCCCTTCACAGCGGTTGGCCACGCTCCACACCGTTCCCCGCACGGTCGCCGCGCTGTACTGACCCCGCACGGCGAAGTGCCCGTGGCCACTGGCGTTGACCCGGCCGAGCGTTTTCGAGCTCAGCTTGGCCGCGCGCGCGTTCCCCTTCTTGCCAACCGTGGCGCACACCTGGCCGGCGCTGTGGTTGTCGACGATGTCAAGGTCGGTCAGGCCCCTCTGCTTGCGGTTCTGCAGCAGCTTGAAGATCCCCCCGCCGAAGTCCCCAGTCTGCTGCTTGCCCTTCTTCGACGCGGTGGTGGCCGTGGTGATGCCAACAATGCCGCCAGTCGTTTCGAGAACCGATCCCACGGGAATCTGGCGCGCCTCGGTCAACGGTATGAACGCCTGCCCCTTCGTCAGCGCGTCGACCGCCTGAGCCCCCAGCGCGAAGGGAGAGAACGGCGAGAGCGACGCCGCGGAGGCCAATGTGGCGCCCGGCGGCAGCTCGACGTAAACGACTCCCGACACCGGCGTCACATTCACGGCCTTGCCGAGCACCGGCGGGGGCGGCGGCGGATCGGCCGGTGTTTTGAGAGTCTGATTGGGGCCCGTCGCGCTGCCGGCACTGTTGCTCGCCACGGCCCGCACGTTGTATGTGACGTTCGGCAACAGACCGGTGACAGTCGTCGTGATCGTGTGAGCAGCGAAGTCCGAGCCCACCGGCTGGTCGGATGTCACCGAGCCGTAGGCGATCGTCCCCGTGCTGGCCGCGCTCGCCCCGCCGAGGACCGGGCCGTATTCGAAGTGCACCTCGGTTTCCAGGCCGTCAGGGTTCACGGTCGCCGTGAACGCCGCGCTGGTCGTCGTCAGGACGGTCGGCGGCGAGGTCGCGGTCAGCGTTGGCGGCGCGGGGGATGGTGTAGGCGTAGGTGTGGGTGGGGACGGGGACGGGGACGGGGACATTTTCGTAGGGAGTGCGGCGACCTTCGCTTGGAAGGCGATCTTGTGGGTGCCCCCGTCGTTGAGATAGGTGACAGAGCCGTTGTAGATCCCCGCTCGGGCGTACGTGTGGGTACCGCTGACGGTAGAGTTGACTTCGTCCACCTTCCCCACCGAAGCGGTGGTGCCGTCCCCCCATTCGATCGTGGCGGAGTAGATGGGTTCGTTAAGGCTTGCCGTGACCGGGCCGGAGTACTGTGATCCTTCCGTCGCTTCAATCATGAATGGGACCAGCTCGACCGCGCCGATGTCGCAGCCGGCGCCCTGTGGTCGGGCGATGTCGCGCTGGTCGGCGCCATCGCAAAACGAGAAGCTCGTGGGGATCGCATCGACCGCCGGGCTCGTGGGGCTCGGAGCGAGAGTGTTGGTGTTGCCACCGTTGTTCTGTGGTTCGGCACTGCTGAAGTCGGGGCCTGTGCTCTGCAAGT
>JBEKYV010000519.1:0-2813 GCA_049510515.1 Solirubrobacteraceae bacterium
GATGTAGGCAGGGTTGTTGGTTGTGAATTTGAACGCGTGGTTTTCGTAGCTAACTGCGGCGGTGCAGGCTTCTACGGAGAATTGCCCGACGACGTACCCGAGCGTTCGCGGAGGGTTGAAGGCGGCTATCGCTGCGAGCAGGACTCCTAGGCCGGCGAGGAGCGCGGACTTCGTGTGCTTTGGGAGTTGCATGTACCTGACCTTGCGTCTTAGCTGATGGCTACTCGCACCCACGGGGACGGCAGCTTGTCATCGTGGAGTCCTTGGAAGCGGGCCTGGATCTCCTCGCTTGGGGTTGCAGGCACGGTTAGGCTTGTTCTGAGGCCGGTGTATGTTCTTTTCCAGCGCATCGTGCCGTGTACGATAGTGCCGACTCGAGCCTGGAGGCGGCAGTCGGCAGGGATCTCGCGGACGTGCAGATGCGCACGCCGACCCATGCGTCTCGCCGTCGGACGTGGCGCCGAGCAAGCGACCTCGAAGTCTTCGGTCTTGAGCCCGGGGCGGCGCCCCGCGTGGGTCTGCGGGGGACAGGAGCGCCCGCAAGGCTCGATTGGGTTCACGGTGGGTGAGTTCGACGAAGGGGATGTGTCTGGGCTGCTGGTTGTTTGCTGGCCGACTGGTATTGGCTCGGCATTCTTGGCGGCTTGGACGATGTGTTCAAGGCCGCACGCGTCGAAGGCAGCTTCGGCGTTGACCTCGCCCGTTTCGGCTGTTGAGGTCAGGCAGGCTTCGGTTTGTTCGGGCGTCAGCGTGGGGTTGTAGGAGTCAATCGATGCCTCGACGGCTGCGACCTCGGCGGATGCCTGGCTTGATCCTGAGCTGAGCGCCGGTTCGCCGGTATCTTGGAAGGCGATTTCGAGGCCTCCGGTGGCCGCGTCGCAGCCTGGCGCGAGAAGGTCGAGTCCTTCGCCGCTCGGGGAGAACGAACACGGCACACCGGGTGGCTGGCTTGCGTCAGCGGCGCCAACGGCGAGGACCGGGGCGTCGTTGGCTGGGAACTGGACTGGACCCGGTGTGTCGCCAGCGGCGGCGGCGATATTCATGCCTGCTGCGCGGGCGCTCGCTACGGCCCGCTTGAAGCTTGTAAGGATGCTCCCTTCGGGGGTCGCGGCAGCGCCGAGGGAGAGGTTCACGACGGTCATCGTCGGGTAGGCTGATTCATGGAGGCGCTGGCAGGCTTCGATCCCGAGGTAGAACTCCTTGAGGGGGAATTCGAGCTGGCCGGCCGGCAGGGCCTTCATATTGTAGACCCGCACGGAGGTAGGCGCGATGCCGACCATGCCCCAGCCGTTGACGGGTGCGGCCATAATCATCGCCATCACTGTCCCGTGCCCGTCAGGATGGTTTCCGGGCTCGACGGGCGGCGAGAGCGCGGCTACTTCATCGAGCGTGTCGGTGTTCGGCGAGAGCGCTTGGCCGCCGATCACGGCGGCGGTGGTGTCGGGGTTGGGGTCAACTCCTGAGTCGACCATGCACACGACCCCGGATGTCGCCGGCGGCGGCGCATAGGCAAGCCACGCCGCGTGCATAGCGGTGGCCTGGACGGCTGGCACTGGCACGCCGACCTCGGCAGTGCATGAGGTCGGCGTGAGTGCCATCAGCGCCACGACAATGATCGTGGTTGCTGTGCGAGACAATATCGGCTCGCGATCGTGGCCTTTGTTCCTTGGGCTGTGGCTAGTGCTCGACGACGGCCAGAATGTTCGAGCTGCCGGCGGGGTCACGGTAGCCTCCCTCGGCCGGGGCGACGGCTTGGAACTGGTAGGTATGATCCCCGCCAAGCCTGAACTTGTACTTGACGTGGAACTGCCCGTTGGGTTCCGTGCGAGTGACCTTGAAGGTGATCCATCGCCCGTATGTTGTCTTATGGCCGGCGTACGTGTGGTTCACCGTGCGCGCTTGCAGGTAGACGAGCTTGCCCTCCGGTGGTCGTGGGAAGGTGGAGACTCGCCCGCTCAAATGGATCAGCTCGTGTCGGCGAACGCGGCGAGGAGTGATCTGCAGCGAAGTCTTCCACGGTATCGTGTTGCCAAGCAGCGTAGTGGTGAGCGACGAGCCGGGCGGGGTCAGGTTCACGGTCAGCGAGCCGCTCGACCCTCCGGCTCCGCCGGGACCACCGCTGCCATCGCCGCCGACACCGCCGCCGCTTGGGGTGTTGTTGCCGGGGCTGGTTTGGCAGGGTCCCGAGCAGCTGGTCGTTGACCCTGGGGCTTCCTTGACGGCGAGCGTCGGTGGGGATTCGGAATTGGTCGTGCCGTCGTTGTCGGAGACCGTGTCGCGGTAGGCGATCGTGTGGCCGGCATCGCTGGCAATTGGCGTGTAGTTGGGTTCTGTTGCTCCGCTGATCGGCGAGCATTTTTCGCCAGTGGCGTTGCACAGCGTCCACTGGCCGGCGATCGAGGAAAGTGCGCCGGCACTGGTGGGAGCCGTAAAGGTCCCGTTGGTCGCCGTCAGCGTTTGCCCGACCTCTGCGGTGCCGGAGACCGACGGGGCCGTCTGCGTGACCGGGGCGTTCTGGCTCGTGAAGGTCCAGGTCGAGGCGATAGTCTGGTTCCCGGCCGCGTCGTCGACGTACAGGCTCGCGGTATGCGATCCGTCCTTCAGGGTGGCCGTATTGAGGGTCAGGAGCCCCGAGGCGGAAGCGGGGCATGGTTGGGCGCGCAGGAACGAGCGCAGCCCGTCTTTGGTCGCTCCGAGGTCTTTGTAGTAAGTTACACGCCCTGCACGAGCTAATCTCTGAAGTTCGGTGCGAACAAGCGGAACATATTGCGATGCGCTAGACATTGCCGTGCTCCTCGCTTCCCGGCTTCGGG
>JBEKYV010000052.1:0-11925 GCA_049510515.1 Solirubrobacteraceae bacterium
CAACGCAGTGCGCCTCATCCACCACGAACAGCCCCACCTTGCGGGTGCCCAACGCCTCCCGGAAGGGGCGCGAGGCGAAGCGCTCCGGGGCGGCTAGCACCAGCTGCGCCCAGCCCGACTCGATATCCAGCAGCGCCCTGGCGTTGTGGCCCTCCTCCATCCCCGACGCCAGCATCACCGCCTTCACGCCCGTCTCCTCAAGGCGCTTCCACTGGTCGCTCATCAGCGCGATCAGCGGGCTCACCACCACCACCAGGCCGCGCCCCGCCAGCGCCGGCAGCTGGTAGCAGAGCGACTTACCCGCCCCCGTCGGCATCACCACCAGCGTGTCGCGCCCTTCGAGCGCCGCCGCCACCGCCTCGCGCTGGCCGGCGCGGAACGTCTGAAGGCCGAAGCGCCTCAGCAGCTCCTCCGGAGCCGGCGGGGGCGCGGAATCGAGCGACTGCGCGTCGACCAGTTGCTTGAGCCGGCGGGCCGCGCCGCTCAGCTCGGTGCGCTGCGCGGCGTCGAGCGTTCCCCACAGCTCGCGCGCCTGGGTGAGCACACCGCGCGCGCGGGCACACGCCAGCGCGTCGCCCGGATGTTGCTCCAGCGCCTGGTGTGCCGTCACGATTGCCTGCATGATCTCCGTCATGCCACGACCGTAGCGCTCGCTCCGGCCGGTACGCTCGCTCGGGCGATGGGGAAATCCCGACGCGCGGCCCGAGAAGAGGAGAAGCGGGCCGCGCGTCGGGAGCGTAAGAGCTCGGCTGGAAGCCGCACCGGGTCAGCGGCGGCGACCGGCCTTCTTCCCCTTCGCGTGAGGCTTGTGCTTCGTGTGCCGTTTGCGCTTGTGCGTTTTGCGCGTGACCTTGGCCTTGGGGCAGCCGGTGATCGCGACTTTTGTGGTCTGTTTGACCTCCGCCCCGTTCTGCCCGACGATTGTGGTGGGCATCGAGAGACTCTTCGAGCCGCACAAGCCTTTCGGCGTGAGCGTCGCGAGCGCCGAGTTGGACTTCTCGGGCATGTTGGCTTCAAAGCTCGAGATCGGCGCATCGGGCACCGTTCCAAAAGTGCTGGAGAGCTTGTCGGTCTTTTTGACGATGTGCGTTTCGCCCGCGAGGTCGATCGTCACCCCGTCGCCCTGCAGCACGAACACCAGTTCCGGGTATTCCGCACTGCCGTGGAAGACAAAGTACGCGGGGCCTTCCAGCGCCACCGGCAGCACCGGTGTGTGCGCAACCCCGGTTCCCACCACCGACGTCGCCGGGCAGCTCGCCGGATTGGCATCGAATGTCGCTTCGGGACACGCTTTCTGCACCGTGCTCAGTCGTGCCGGAAGCTTTTCCGGGAGTTCCAGGTGAACCGAGCGGATCCCCGCTTCGCCCGCCTGCTGCGTCACTTTGACGTTCAGCGAAGCGCCGTTGCCACGGTCGCTCCCGTTGCCCTGAGTGGTCGCCGAGAATGACGGTTTGAACGGGAGCGCGGCGCAGTTGGCCGCCTGGAAGCGGCTGGACGGAGTCGCGGTTGTGCCTTCGGTGCTCGTGATCGACGAGGTCACGTGGAATTCTTCGCAGTTGGTTGGGTTGAAGGTGAATTCGCCGCGGTTGATGTCCACGTTGATCGTCCGGATGTCGAGCGGAACGCCTTCGAGGATGGTTGGGAGCTGCCCACTGACGATCGTCAGAGCGCCCGTCTTCGGGTTGACCGCGATCGAGGCACGCACGATCTCCCGACCCGGCCCGCCGTTCCCGGTGAGCGTGAACGGCCCCGCAACGGTCGGTACCACGATCGAGAGGCCGAACGGCTGGTTATTGTACGGGCCGGTCAGGTAGACCTCGCCGCCTTTGACCCAGTAGGGGTCTTCACCGGGGCCGACCGACTCGGTGGTTTCGCCGATGTTGCTTGCTTCGCCGCAGGTGCCTTCCTTTGCCTGCGGTTCCTGGCAGAGCGGGACCTTCGAGAGCATGCCAAGGAGGCCTGGGGGCGTGGTCAACGTAACCCCGCTTAGGTTCTGTTCGCCGTTGTTGCGGGCGATTATGACTGTCTCGGGGCTGAAGCCTCCCGCCTGGGGGTTCGTGGTGCCTGCTGTCAGAGTGGGGGAGAAGCTGCGGGGGTTGCAGCCGGAGTTGACCGTGAAGCTGCTGGTTGGTCCGGCTGCCGGGCTCGCGGGTTCAGCGTCGGTTTCGCTGCCGTATGGAGTCAGCACTGAACTAGTGGTGTAGGTGCCGCAGGTCTGCGGCGTGACGAGTGGCGCCCTCGGGCCGCTGAAGAAATGCATCTTCAGTTCGCTAAAGGGCTCCTGAGGCAGGAACTCTGGTCTTCCGGTCTTTTCACCCGTGGTTGGGTCCTTGCCGAAGTCAGCGGTCAACTGCCCGGTACTTTCGTCGAGTTTGATTTCACCGGGGAGCTTGATCACGACCCCACTGCCTTCCGCCACTAGGTAGAGGGCGAACAGTGAGTGAAATGGGTTGGCACTCTGCTGGGCGAGATAGACCGACCCTTCGAGGGGATGTTCGAGCAGCGGCGTAACCACTTCGACCGTGCCGATCTTCGAGGAGTTGGGGCATTTTACGGACCTTGCAGACAGAAGTTCTATCTCCCCTCCGGGTCGTTCCGGTTCGCCAGGGTCCCCAGGTTCGGGGATGTCCGTGCATACATCGAGGCCGTTGGCCGCGGATGGTGACACGGTCATTCCCACTGGGAGTTTTACGGCCGCCTCCTTAAGATCCGCCTCCGCCAGCCCATTGACGCTTTCTTCCTGGGGAATCTTCAAGTCAACATCCAGGCCACTTGGTGATTCTAGCGTGGCGGCCTGACGACCCACCGGTCGAACCGAAAGACGTGGATTGAAACCGAGCATGTCACAACCAGTGACCGCAGGCACTTCTGCCGGCGGACCTGCGATCAATGCCGTTTCCTGCCACGAGTCCGCAAATATACTTGTAACGAGCCCTTTTCCAACACACGATGATGGCATCGTCAATAGTGGTTTCCCGATCCGTTCCACCGGACAGCTACCGCCAGCTTCCGCGCATTCACCACGTTCTTCGTCATGCCTTTCGTCTGTCGGGTTTCCCCACAGCGTGAGGGTGGCGCTATAAAGCCCAAACTTCTGCGTGATATCTGCTACTTCACCCGACAATCCATAGTCTTCGCCCGTGCGTAGCCTGCCCAAGATATGGACTATCAGACCCTGTTTAGCAGCATTGAATGCAAGCTCCCCCGGTACCCCCGGGGGAGCCACCATATTATATACCGGATCGCTTCCTTCGATTCCCAAAGCTCCCGCCTTAAAGGAAGCGATCCCTACGACCGATGCGTTTGGGCATGTTCCAGCAGGGCTCTCGAGTTCTGCCTCGGCGCATTTCGCCTCAGTTGCTAGAGGGTTGATAATCAGTCCGGGCGGGAAATTGACGTCCACCGTCTTGGGGTCCCCGTTGGGTATGACGGTCTCTCCGTTTTCTTTCTCGCTTTTCGTGGCTTCATGGTGGGGAAAAACTATCGTGGTGCTCATCGAATATGGATGCGAATTGGCCTGAGTCCCAGGTAGCCCACTTTCGCTGCCACTTTTTTGTTCGATTTTAGTTTCAAAGGATTCGATTCCAAAGCTTGCGTAGGCGGGGACTGCAAGGCTAAGGCCAATGACACTCGTCGTAACGGCCAACCTTATATATGGGCTGCATCTAATTTTTGCCACTATCCTGAGCATCATCGGTGATCCCTTCTCGCCACCCGGCCAGCGTTGCGGCTAGGGCTTATCTTCTTCGTTCGTTTTACCTTCCTTCTCCTTCTATGCTTTCTAACTTTAACCGCAGCTTTAAACCTCTTTGTCGCTTTGACGTTTTGTGGTTCACTCCTTTTGCTGGCTTCTAGCATCAAATTGCCGACTCCAGTAAATGCGGAGCTCGACGGCAATGTAACGGCAAAGGGAGCTTCGATCGACCCACGGCATGCTTCTTCTTCCGCGCATGGGGCGGAAGATTCTGAGTCCTGTCCCGGAATACCACCACCTTCCCGCGCATCGTACAGATCGGTATTATTATCTTGATCCTGGTTTACAAGAGACTGACGCGTAAAGAAGAAGATGTCTTCGCCTTCCGCACTTATATCACCGATATAGGATTCAGAGGAATCATTACCTGTTGAAATCAGATAGAGACAGCCGCCGCTTCCATTGCCGTTACCGTTTTGACAGCTTCCGTCGCCTTCTTGCTCCCACTCGTATACGTCCATTTGGTTATTCGTATCTCTTGGTACAAGGCCTTCCCTCGTCTCAAAGAAAATACGAGCACCGTTGTTGCTAAGGTTGCGTGTCATAAAGGCGCTGCGAAACGGGCCCGCCGAGCTGTGTAGGGTCAGATAGGAAGATGCACTAGCCGGAGCTTTGGTCGGGTTGCAGGAGACACAAACAAGGCTGCGACTGGCCACAGTATAGAGGTACAACTCATCGGCATGTTCATTGTTATATTCCGTTAGCCTTTCGGGTGTTCCAAAGAGGAGACTACCTCCGTTTGGGGTCACGCGTGCGCTCTTTTCGCCGTCTGCCGGACCTATCGCATCGCTCTGCTGGCTATCAGTCCAATTGCTACTATCAGCACGAGGGTTGAGGGCTGCGATGAAGGTTATGCTTCCATTGTGCCACTCGTAGAGGTTTGCCCGTCCCGCAGTCGCCCCGCTGGCGAGTTCTGCCTTTGCCGCAAAGTAGACATAAGAGCCATCTTCAGAAACGCCAAGTGTACCCAAAACACGCGCGGGGCCTGTAGTGATCGGTTCCGACGGTCCCTCGCCACCGACGGGGAACCTATATAGATTCCGATTTTCGCCTTCGCCTTCCGTGTAAAAGACATATGATCCGTCAGGTGTCGCCGCCCGCCAATAGGCAGGCCCTGAAGAGACAGGGATCGTCCTTTTGATTTTTGGTTCACGTATATATATACGACCCGTTTCAAGGTCGGTAAAGGCAACTCGGCTACCGTCTGTCGAGATGGTATTCTCGGTATAAAATTTGGACCTCGATGTCCCCCCTCCTGGGAGTTCGCCTTCTTCCTCTCCGCTTTCGCTTTCTAGTATCGCGCTGCCACCGGGACCTGCAACAGATCCGCCGGTAGGAGCTTCTTCGCCAGGCCGTATTCCTACGAGACTGACTTTGTCCGTTTCCTTTTCCCACATGTACAAATTAGTGGCATTGCCATCTTTGCTAAAGTCGCCCGAGTTGCTAGTCAACTTTGCTTTATCTTCAAAGAGAACGTAAGCGTCATTGCTGCTCGCATCGGCGAACTTTGCTTCACTACCCGCGGCTAGCAGCTGATATGTTTCAGATTGATTTTGGTGAATATAGGAGTTTACTTCTTCGCCCAAACCTGTGGTAACGATGGACGTGGCAAGGTCTTCTGTGATTCCCTCCACGGCTGCTGGAGCCCCAGGTTCAGACGGCGGGACGAGCCCCTGGAAGGACCAATTAACGACGCCGCGTTCGGCCAGGTACGTCGGATATTCCGCCCCGCCCACGATGCCCGGATATGGCACAAGGGAAAAGAATGTTACCGCTTCGCCGGTCGCCGAACTCTCTACTACTCCGGGCAGCCCAACCGCATCGGTTGCATTCTTGTCTACCGGCGAAACCTGCTCATAAGCACGGCAGTCCGGTAGTCGAGATGCATAGGCCTGATCGGCACGGGACTGTCCGTTTGTGCATTCCGCAGCCGACGCCGACGTGATCGGCCCTGAGCAGCCTATCCAAAAAAGACTCACGACGAATCCTACTGGGGCCCAGCGACATATCCGTTCCTCTCCCCACATGCGCACGACCTTTCCAATCTCGATATAGCGAGGGTCGCACCGGCGGACCGGTGCGACCCTCGACTATGTTAGTTTTACATCAGCTTGGCGCCCAACCATTCCCGTCCACTAGTAACAGCGTTGCAGAGCCTTCGTATGTCGCCGTCGTCGAACC
This sequence comes from Solirubrobacteraceae bacterium, assembly GCA_049510515.1. GTDB lineage: Bacteria > Actinomycetota > Thermoleophilia > Solirubrobacterales > Solirubrobacteraceae > Palsa-744. Next base: position 5,936 of record JBEKYV010000052.1, read on the forward strand.
ATTGAATTTCAGACTGCTGCCCGCTGGTTCACAGTCAAGTAAGGCATCGAGTCTATATGCTTGCCCCGAAGGAATCATGCACTTCTGGCTTCCCGTTACCGGGAACGTTCCTTTGAGGGTACATTTTTCGATTACTACTTTAGCGAATTCTTTTCCTTCTTCTATGAATTCGTCTTCATATAAGCCCGATGTTTCGGTCAATCTGTCAGCCACAACAGCTTTGATATTAGGCACCGGGCAGCCAGTAAGTATTTCTTTCGTTGTTTCATTTTCAAGTTCACAATTTTCATACGTGATCGTGGCCTTGGACTTTCCTTCGCCTTCGATTTCACCGACTACTTTGCCTGTTTTGCAAATTATCACTACTTTCGTGGAGGCAATTGTGGTTTTCAACTTCGAGATACCAACAGTGCCTTTGACTTCTAAGACGGTCGTCACAGCTTTTGTTGCAAAACTCTTTGCACCTCCTAGTTCGCTACATTCTGAGTTATTCCACTGGCCGGTACCTGCTGTGACTTTTTCGCATACGTTGTAATGTAGTGCCGCCATAGCCGAAGTCGACGCAATCGCGCTGACCCCCACCACGGCAACCAGGCTCATCAACATAAACGTGATACGTAACATCGTGTAGTACACTCCCTTTCGTCACATGAGGCCCTGGGGCGCCTTTTGATTTGGAGTCGAGGCGTCCTGGGGCCGATATTGCTCTGCTCCCCACATCCGGCACGCAGAGGTTGGTTTGGCCTCTTGCGATCGGTGCCCACGCTGACGCGCGGCGCCGATCCACATGAGGCGCTGGGAACCCGACCGAAAACCGTCCGGATAGGTCTGCCAGAAGATTGTTCTGAGGTTTGGGTACAGCCTCCCGTATTTGTCCTCCGCGGCGACTCCCCGCCGCCGCATCTTGTTGTGTTGATTGTCTCAGCCGCCCGAGGCGGATCGGACCTCTTCCGGTCCCACCCCTTGCGTCTTCCCTAATCGATCTCGTCTGCACCCCGTTGGCTTGCTTTGCCCGGCGCCCTATGTGACGCCGGGCTGCACCGCCAACCGGCGGGCGATACGAGTTGATGGGTCAATGATAGTCCAGAGTCTGGCACGTTGTCAATGACCCACACCCCAAAAGTTTCTGACTTTGCGGGAAACCTACGTATGAGGTGATGACGGTCCGGGGCACCCGGTGGCAGAGATGTCCGCGTGTCCGGGACACCCGGCGGTCGGCCTAGACGCGTGTACGGAGTACCCGGCGGCAGACCTACCGGCGCTGATGCCACACCACGCGCGTGCCGTCGCCCGGCACCAGCGTGATCGCGCGCCGGCGGATGCGCTCGCCCTGCTCGAAGCTTTGCCGCCGGACGGGGATCGGCAGGCGCCGCCGCCGTGTCTCGTGCGGGAGCGAGGGCTGCAACTGCTCGAGGATCGTGCGCAGCATCAGCTTCATCTCCAGCAGCGCAAACGAGGCTCCGATGCAGCGTCTGATGCCGCCGCCAAACGGGATCCACGCAAATGTCTCCGGCTGGCGATCGAGGAAGCGCTCGGGGCGGAACTCCCGCGGGGCCTCGTAGATGCGCGGATCGCGGTTGGTCAGCCAGATCGACGGCGCCACGCGCGTCCCAATGGGCAACTCGTGCGCGCCCACGCGCAGCGGCTGCTCGAGCGCCCTGATCACCAGCGGCACCACGGGGCGCACGCGCATCGTCTCGTGGATCACCGCCTGCATGTACTCCTCGCTCTCGCCCGCGTCGATCTCCGCGGTGAGGCACGCGAGCTTGTCGGGGTGTCTCACCAGCCGCTCGATCGCCCACGCAACGGAGGTTGCGGTCGTCTCATGGCCCGCCAGCAGCAGCGTCACCAACTCGTCGCGCAGTTCCGCGTCGTGCATCGCCACGCCCTGCTCGTCGCGCGCCTGCATCAGCAGCGAGAGGATGTCGGTGCGCTCTCCCAGGTCGGCCTGAGCGCGCCGGCGCGCGAGCTCCGCGTAGATCACCTCGTCGAGGCGGTCCAGCGCCCTGCCAAAACGGCCCTTCGGGCGCTCCAGTGTCGGACGGCTGAGCGCCAGGCGCAGCAGCATCGGCAGCGTCAGCGGCCCGAACAGCGCCCCCACGGCATTCCGCAGCGCGTCCATCCTCTCGGCCTCCACGCCGAACACCGCACGCAGGATCACCTCCAGCGTGATCGTGCGCGTGCGCTCCTGCAGGGTCATCGGCACCCCCAGCGGCCACCGCGGGATGTCACGCCGCGTGGCCTGCACGATCACGTCCTCGTACTCCTTCATCCGCTCGCCGTGGAATGGCGGCAGCAAGAGGCGCCGCTGGCGGATGTGCTCGGGACCGGTGAGCGTCAGCACCGAGCTGGGCCCCATCACCGCGGCGATCGGCGAGCTCCCCACCGCCGAGGGGGCCACCTCCGGCGAAGCACCGAACACCTGCTTGACCAGCTCCGTCCCGCTCACCACGACGATTCGCCGGCCGCTGGGGAAGAAGCGCATCGTGAACATCTCTCCGTAACGCTCGTTGCAGCGCTCGAGCATCCACGGCAGCGACACCGCCCACGCAACGGTTTGCGCCAGCGCCGGCCACCGAGGCCCGGGAGGCAGCGAGGTGCGCTGCGGCTGCTCGATTGCCGGCAGGGTGCCGGCGGCGCTTGCCATTTGAAGAGCCTACCGCGGTGGTGGGGCGCTCGGGCCGGTGTTCTTTTTGGGCCGACATGTGCGCGCGTACGTGCGCGCGCACATGTCGCACCCTAAAGTGAGCACCACACCGCGGCGCTGCCGAGCGGCGCAGCGCTCAACGCGGCGCCGGCCGACCTTCGGCGAGGCGCCGGCGCAGGCGCACCGGACGGGTGGGCTCGCGCACCTGCTCGAGCGCCGAGGCGAGGCGTGCGTGCGCGCTCAGCACCGCCTGCTCGTCCAAGCGCTGCGGCTGGCGCTCCACGTAGCCGGCCAGCATTCGCGCCGGCACCACGCGCACGCCCTTGCGACGGCTCAGCGGGCGGTCGACCCAGGCACGGCTGAACACCAAGAGCGGTTCGACGTGCTCGGCGACGATCCCCTCCACCGCCTTGCGCTGTGCCTGTGCTTGGGTGAGCACCGAGCCGTGCAGGCGCCCCACCCTGATCGGGCCGGGATGGCTCTTGGTCTCGATCGTGAACACTCCTCCCGGGCCGATCAGGATGTGGTCGACGTTGCCCCGCCCGAAGCTGGCGTCGTGCACCACCTGCCACCCCCGCTCGGGCAGGTGCTCCAGCAGCCGCCCCACGTGCTCTTCGCCTCGCGCTCCGCGGTCGTGGCGATCGACCAGCGGCAGCACCCACCGCGAGATCGCGAAGATCGCCAGCAGCAGCGCCACCTCGGCCCCCAGAAAGCGCGGGTCCTGCCAGCCGAAGCGCCGCCCCATCACGGTTGTGGCCGCCGCCAGAGCGCCCAGCGTCAGCAGCGTCCGGATCCGCAGCCGCTGCACCAGCGAGCGGGTGTACTGGCCGGGCGCGCGGGCTGTCGGGTCGCGTTCGAGGCGCACACTTCGACATCGGTCCAGCCCCGGCATGCCTTTAGAAGGGCTTGCCCGAGCCCGTCGAGGTTGAGTCCATGGACGCCTGCCAACACCCGCCGGATGTGACGCTGCTGCTGCGCGCCCACTCCGAGCAGCGCTGGCTGAGCCGCGAGGTGATCCCCGTCGTGCGCCAGCTCCAGACAGGAGAGCGCCTGCCCGAGGAGCAGATTCCCGCCGCGGTCGCCTACCTGGAGGTGGTGTGGATGGAGGCGGGGGGGCTCGCGCGTGAGGCCGACGCCGCGCTGAGCAGGCTCGAAGTGGTGGAGGGGGCTCAGGACGGGGGGCAGGGCTCGCCCGTGGGAGAGGCGCGCGGCTGGCGCGGGCGCGAGGGGCGCGGCTTACCTGGGCACGAGGCGCACTACCCTCTCAGCCATCGACTGCCGTCCAGGGCATGCCGCTACCACGCAGTCGTGACGAAGCTGCGCGAAGCCGTCGCGAAGCACGTTGCCCCGTTGATCGCCGCCCCCGCGTGCGTCCCGCAAGAGGGCGGTTTGCGGGATCTCGTCAGCTGAGCGCCGCGGCGCGCCGGTAGAAGCGCATCGCCAGCGGCATCGCCACCGCGAGTACGCCCACGCAGAACGCCAGCGCGACCCAGGCGGTCGAACCGACAGGCCGGCCCAGCATCCAGTCGCGCTCGGCGTTGACGACCTTGGTGATCGGCTGGTTGTTGGCAAACGCCTGCATCCACCCGGGCATCGTCGAGATCGGCACGAACGCGCTGGAGGCGAACGTGAACGGGAACAGCCAGATCAAGCCGGCGGCCTGCACCGCCTCGGGATTGCGCACCCCCAGCCCGATCGCCGCCCCCACCCAGGAGAAGGAGAAGGAGAAGATCAGCAGCAGCCCCCCCGCCGCCAGCCAATCCAAGGGCGTGCCGTGCGGGCGAAAGCCGACGGCGATGCCGGTGGCGACCATCACGATCACGATCGCCACGTTGCGCATCAGGTCGGCCAGCGTCTTGCCGAGCACGACCGCCATGCGCGACATCGGCAGCGAGCGGAAGCGGTCCATGAAGCCCTTCTGCAGGTCCTCGGCGATCCCCACCCCGGTGGGCGCCGTCGCGCCGAAGGCGACCGTCTGCACGAACACGCCCGCCATCAGAAAGTTGACGTAGGACACCCCTCCGCCGACATGGATCGCGCCGGCGAACACGTAGCGGAACAGCAGCGTGAACATCACCGGCTGGAGCAGCGAGAACGCCAGCAGCTCAGGGGAGCGGATCGTGTGGCGCAGGCTGCGCTCGGCGATCGTCCACGTGTCCTGCGTGAGCCAGTACCAACGCCCCCTCCTCATCCGCTCATCTCCTCATGCCCGCTCGATCCCGTCTGGCATCCCCGCCGCGGTTGGCCCCCCGGCCTCCTCCGCTCGCCCGCGAGCCCTCTACCGCCCGCCTTGGGCCTGTGCCGCCCCGGAGCTCGGTGCGAGCCCCATCATCCCTCCTCATGCCTCTTCTGCCCCCCTCGGGCCTATGCCGCCGCAAAGCTTCGCGCGAGCCCCATCATCCCTCATATGCCTCCTCCGCACTCGCCGCCGCGCGGCCGGTGAGCGCCAGGAAGACGTCATCGAGCGTGGGCCGGCGCAGGCCGAGGTCGTCGATCGGCACCTGCGCGGCGTCCAGCTCGCGCACCACATCCGCCAGGCCGCCGGCGCCGGTTGGCGCGGGGACGCTGAGGCGGCGGACATCCGTTTCGACGTGCACCGCCTCCCGGCCGCCGGCGTGCCGGCTGAGCACTTCGCGCGCCCGCTCGACACTGCCCTCGCGCGCGACGGTCAGCTCGATGCGCTCCCCCCCGACCCGCTGCTTGAGCTCGTCGGAGGTCCCTTCCGCGATCACCCTGCCGCTGTCGATCACCACCACCTGGTTGGCCAGGCGGTCGGCCTCCTCCAGGTATTGCGTGGTGAGCAGCAGCGTGGTGCCGGAGGCGACCAGCTCGTCGATCAGCTCCCACATCCCCAGCCGGCTGCGGGGATCGAGGCCGGTAGTCGGCTCGTCGAGGAACAGCACCGGCGGTGAGACGATCAGGCTGGCGGCGAGATCCAGCCGCCGGCGCATGCCGCCGGAGTAGGTCTTCACCGTGCGCGCGGCGGCCTCGGCGAGATCGAAGCGCTCCAGCAGCTCCACCCCGCGCGCTCGCGCATGCGGGCGCGAAAGATGGTAGAGGCGCCCGAACATCTCGAGGTTCTCAAGGCCCGTCAGGTATTCGTCGACGGCGGCATACTGCCCGGTGAGGCCGATGCGCCCCCGCAGCTTGCTCGCCCGCCGCACCACGTCGAGGCCCGCCACCTGCGCCCGCCCGCTATCGGGCTTCAACAGCGTGGTGAGGATCCGCACCGCCGTGGTCTTGCCCGCGCCGTTGGGACCCAGCAGACCGAGCACCGTGCCGGCCTCCACGCGCAGGTCGAGACCGTTCAGCGCGACGTTCTCCCCGAAGCGCTTGGTCAGCC
>JBEKYV010000520.1:0-2798 GCA_049510515.1 Solirubrobacteraceae bacterium
GAAGGCGCTCGCTGACCACGGTCCCGAACGCCTTGCTGCCGGGGATGCGCTCCCGGACCCGGCCGAGGTAGGCGCGATAGACGTCCCCCATCTTGGCCGGGACAACGCAGTTGACGAAGAACGACGCCAGGACGAGCGGAGTCAGGCGGCGGGCCTTGCGCACCTCCCCGGAGTTGGCGAGGAGCACCTGCCAGCGGAACCCGCGAGCGACGAAGGAGAGGTAGTAGACGGCGAGGGCGAGGAGGTAGAGGGAGAGATTGGCGGCACGTATCTTGTCCCAGGCCTCCCCCCAGGGGATGTTTGCCCGCCACACGACCACTCCCACGATGAGGATCGCGGCAGCGATCGAGATCAGGGTTCGCTTGGTCAGGAAGCGGCCGGCAAGGGCCGGGGTCGTCTCGGCCCCTGGCTCGTCGTCCGCAGGCGTGGCTCCGCTCACGGTGGCACGCACCCTAGCACGGCCTCCCTGACAGGCTGGTTACGCCGCTGCGGCAGGATCGCGTCGGAGGCGGATCATGGCTTGACCCGACTGATCAGCGGGTGCCGGTGGGCGGGGGGCGAGGCCGTCCCGCCCCCATCTCGCTCCGCCAGGATGCGCGCCACCTGGTTGAGGTGGTTGTCCGTGCCGGCGCGGGCCGCGACGGGCCGGCTGTCCCACTGGCGCAGCTTGAAGACGCCCTTGAGGGAGGAGTACGGGATGCCCAGGGTCCGCATCTCCGGGGACCCCGGCTCGACCGCCCTCCACAGGCCGCCGAAACGCCCGAGGAGCGAATCGGGGGCAACCGAGGCGCGCAGCACCTGTCCGTCAAGGAAGTGGAAGGCCGCCCGGTCCCAGCCCGCGAGGTCTTCGGGTGCCGGCACGGGCTGGCCAACGACGATCTCGCGGATCGCGGTGAGCGGGAAGAGCGCTCGCTCGTTGTTCGGATCGGCGCCGCGGACCTCGGCCTCGACCAGCGGCCGGTCGAAGCTGAGATCGCCGACCTCGGCGTGGACGATCTCTCCATCCAGGAAGCTGATTAGGACCAGGGGCACTGATGGAGCGTATCAGGAGCGGCGGGTATGAGAAGGCCCCCGAGAGCTGCGCTCTCGGGGGCCTCAGATACGGGGATCAGATCCCTCAGGGTGCCGGCGGTGCCGCCGGTGCCGGGGGAGCCGCCACCGGGGCGACGCGCTTCACCGCACGCTTCACAGTGCGCTTGGCGACCGTGCGCTTGGCTGCCGGTGCCCGCTTGGCTGCCGGTGCCCGCTTGGCGACCGTGCGCTTGGCTGCCGGCGCCCGCTTGGCAACGGTGCGCTTGGCTGCCGGTGCCCGCTTGGCAACGGTGCGCTTGGCTGCCGGTGCCCGCTTGGCAACGGTGCGCTTGGCTGCCGGTGCCCGCTTGGCAACGGTCCGCTTGGCCGCCGGTGCCCGCTTGGCAACGGTACGCTTGGCCGCCGGTGCCCGTTTGGCGACACGCCGCTTCGCGGCGCGCTTGGCCGGCGCACGCTTTGCGGTGCCACCGCGCACTGCCGATGCGACTTGTCCAATCGCCTTGCGCAACTCGCTGTCGATCTTCTCGACCGACTTCTCGAGGCCTGCGAGTCGCTTCTCCAGCTCGTTGACGGGCAGTGCCTTTACGAGACCCTGGACCGCCTTGAGGAGATCTCCGCCGGCGCCGCTGCGCGGTGCCGCGGCGCGTGCTCGGCGAACCGTGGCTTTGACGGCTCGCCTTGCGGTACCGCCCTTGCTTCGTCTGGTCCTGGCCATATGCTGAAAGCCTCCGTTGCTTGTGACAGCCAGCGGTCTGCCGGCTGCCGGTCCTGCGTTTTGGACAGGGAGCGGATAATCGCCCCCGTCAGGATCGTCACATAGCATGCAGCCTACATACACAGATGTCAACGTGTGGGGGCGATCGTTACCACCGCGAGGTTGCTTGCGGGTGCCTTTCCACGGGTGCAGTCCGCCGTGTCACGCGACGTCGGTGACGTGATGGCAGACGCGCTGATGCGGCGCGCACGCGCGCCGCGCGGGTCAGCGCGCGGCATCTGACAGCTCATACACCGCGACCGCAGACCGTCGGTCGCTGTGTGCGGAGGACCCACCGCTCGGCTCCACGCAGCATCCATCCATGGGAGACGCGATCATTTCGTCGAGCGTCAGCCATTCGCTCCCGTCAATCGAGCCGCCGGTACCAGAGTGAGGTTGGACGCAAGCCGGAGCGGTCAGGCCGCATCGCGTAGTCGGGGATCACGCCCACCTTGATCCATCCCATGTGGGCGTAGAGGTGCTCGGCGTCGCTGCCCGTCTCCGTGTCGAGGATCAGCAGCGTCCGCCCCAGGGCCCGGGCCTCGATCTCCAGCTGCTTCATGAGGCGCGCGCCCACGCCCAGCCGCCGCGCGGAGCGATGAACCAGCATCTTCTGCACCTCGGCACGGTGCGTGGCGTTGGACTGCCAGGAGGGCACCAGCTGGACGCAGCCGACCAGCCGCTCGTCGAGGAAGGCGGCGAGCACGACCCGGCGACCCAGGTCCATCTCGTTGAGCACGCCGGCGAACCAGTCTCGGGCCTCGTAGTGGGCGAGCGGAGCGACGAAGCTCACCGACGCTCCTCCCTCCACAGAGTCGACCAGCAGGTCGGCGAGGTCGTCGAGGTGACGGCGGGCGGAGAGGGCGTCGAGGCGGCGGATGACCACCTCGGGCCGGCGCCCGGCGGCGGGCTCGGGCACTGCGGTCACGGCAGAAGGTTACATGCCGCGTGAGCGGGTGCATCATCGATGCCGATGCCGGAAGTTCGCGCCTCCACCTACCGGGCGATGGTT
>JBEKYV010000521.1:0-3322 GCA_049510515.1 Solirubrobacteraceae bacterium
GCTCATAGAACGTGCGCCGCGACACCCGCGCACGCGAGGTGATGTCCGCGACCGAGGTATCCGAATACCCCAGCTCATCCACCGCACGAATCGCCGCCGAGAGCAGCCGCGAGCGCTGAATCCCCGCGAACTGCCCCTGCTGGCCGGTCTGCGAACGCTCACCCCCACGCGAACGCGACACCGAAGCACGCCGCCGCGACGGACGCGCCCGCGAGGGCATCACGCCACCCCCCAAACGGCCGTACAGAGCCCTCCCCCGCGCGGGGGACCATCGCGGCCCGTCAGGGCAGGTCGTTCAGGGCCTTCAGCCCGGGGTCCCCTAGGCGAAGAGAGAGAGAGAGAGAGAGAGATGCGACAGCGCCATGCTGGCGCATCTAGCATCACCTTTTCGGCGACGCGCGATGACTCCTATCACGTTTCTCCCTCTAGAAACCACGCTGATCACAACTCCCTCTGAAACCCACGACCCGGTCCCTCCCCAATCACACGCCCAAAGAGCGCTCCAGCAAAGGTCAACCACGGACGGCGACTGACCCAACCCGATCCTCTATGTCTTGACTCGATGATCCACACTTGGAACATCAAGACAACACGACTATAACCACACCGGCAACATCAAGACAACACGACTATAACCACACCGGCGACCAGTTGTCAAGTCCCAGCCTGCCCACCGCGGGACTGCCGTAGCCAACGGCCTGCTCGCCTGGGCGACCTTCCTCGGCGGCTGCACCGTACTCTTCTCAGGGCTGCCGGCAGCCGTAGCTCTGTTCATCCCCAGTAGGCCCGCATCCCTCGTGCGACGGATCAACTGGGGGCTGGGAATCGGCTTTATGCTGGGAATGGCCGGCGGCCTGTTGATGTTCTTTGTCTTCATTGCTAGGCTCGTGTCATGACCGGCTTTGACATCGTCGACCGCTACGACATTGTGATTGCCTTGCTGATGGGCGTCGCCATGGACGCAGCATTGATTCTCGGGGCACCCCTGTGGGCGCTGGCGCTGATCCTGTTCACCGGCTGCGTGATCGTATTCATCCGCCACTTCGACGAGATCATGTGGTCGTAGAGGGCTGCCCCGCTCACGAGATTGTTCCCTTCGATAAGGTCGAATTGACCGAGGCGATCGAGAGTGCGCCTGCTGGCGCCAGCGGCACCGTGCTCGATCTGCTTGACGACGGAGCGGCGATAGTCGAGATATCCGCCCTGCCCCTCGAGCCGATCCTCGACCGGCTGGTATTCGCGCCCGTTGACAAGCTGCGCCGCATCCCCGCAGCTCCGGGCAAGTCTCGCGGCGTTGCCGCCTGAACCTGGAATCGTCAACGGTCGCTGACGCCTGAGTTCACTGCCGCGCTGGGGCCCCCCGTGACAGCAGTCTTAGGTCACAACATGACCTATAATAGGTCGGGATGCGTGATATCCGCGAGCTGTTCCCGACCGACGACCCCGTCCGGCCAGACCTGCTGATCGGCCGAGCGAGCGACGTGCGCGATCTCGCGACGCGCCTGGGGGCAGGCACGCACGTGGTGATGGCTGGCCCGCGACGCACCGGCAAGTCCACGGTTGCGCTGGCCGCGCTTGCGCAGACGAGGGCGTCGGGCCTCTACACCGCGCAGGTCGATCTGTGGGATCACGAGGATCTCGGCTCGCTCACGAGAGCCCTGGCGCAGTCGATCATCGCCAACCGCGGCCCGGTCGCCAAGGCGCTGGCCCGCGCGCGCGAGGGCGGGCGCGAGCTGCGGGAGCTGCTCCCCGCCGCGATGACCGCGAAGCTGCGCACGAGCCTCGGCGAGAACGTGGAGCTGGCGTGGGCGACGCCCGCCACAGGCCGGGCAACGGGCGCCGGGCTCGCGGCGACAATCGCCCTCGCGCAGCGGATCGCCGAAAGCGACGGCAGGCGGATCGCCGTGCTGCTCGATGAGTTCCAGGACATCGCCGCCACGCCCCACCGCTTCGGCGACCCGGACGTGCTGAGCAAGCAGCTGCGCTCTCAGCTGCAGCGTTCGCCACTGGTGAGCGTGCTGTTCGCGGGCAGCATCGAGCACCTGATGCGTGACCTGTTCGGCCCAACACGCAGGGCGCTCAGCCAATTCGGCAGCTTCCGCGCGCTCAGCCCGATCCTGCCGAGCGAGTGGGAGCAGGGAATCGCTGCCCGCTACCGCGAGCTCGACCTCAACGCCGCGGAGGGGACGGTCCGTGAGATCGTGACGCTCAGCGAGGGACACCCGCGCACGACAATGCTGATCGCCCGCGAGACACTGACCGTGACCCTCGCCCGCCGCGCCGGCGACACGATCGAGTTCGCCGATGTGCAGGGCGGCTACGACCTCGCGATGCACGCTGACCGCCTGCGCCACGAGGAGATCGTCGAACGGCTGCGCGCCACCGCCCACGCCTACCCAATCGCCCTGCGCGTCGCACGCGGCACCCGCCCTTACAGCGGCACCGCCTCGGCCGGCGCCCGGCGCGCCCTGAGCATGATGGAGAAGGCCGGAATCGCCGAACACCGCGACCGCGGCGACTGGATCATCCCCGAGCCCCTCCTGCGCAGCTACCTAGCCGCGCGGCCCTGAGCCCAGGTCGCGCGACGACCCCTGAACCCCGCAAACCTAGCCGTGCTCACCGCTTCTTCCTGCCGTCCCCGCAGCTCCGGGCAAGTCTCACGGCGTCGCCGCCTGAGCCTGGAGCCGTCAGCCCTCGCGCGTCCCGACCACCACGCGCTCGATGCCGCCGAGGTCGCGCTCGATGCGGACGGTGGGAAAACCGGCCGCGCGCATCAGCTCGGCCACGGCGTCTGCCTGCCCGGCGCCGACCTCCAGCGCCGCCATTTGCACGCGTGGGCGGTTGGTTAGCTGGTTGAGCAGCGCGCGGATCGTGTCGAGGCCGGCGGCGCCCGCGAACAGCGCGCCGGGGGGCTCGTGGCGGAGGATCTCTGGGGCGAGCGTGGCCCGCTCGGACAAGGCCACGTACGGGGGGTTGCAGAGGATGGCGTCCCACTCTTCGGGCATTCCCTCCAGCAGGTCGGCGTGCATCCATGTCACCTTCAGCCGCAGCTTGTTCGCGTTGGCCCTCGCCAGCTCCAGCGCCTGCTCGCTGACATCGCTGCCCGTCACGCGCAGGTCGGGGCGCTCGTCCTTCAGCGCGAGGGCGACCGCGCCGCTGCCGGTGCCCACGTCGAGCACGCTTGCTTCCCGCGGCAAGCCGAGGCCGGCCTCCACCAGCAGCTCGGTCTCCGGGCGCGGGATCAGCGCGCTGGGGTTGACGTCCAGCTCGAGGTGGCGGAAGCCGCGCACTCCCGTGATGTAGGCGACCGGCTCGCGCTGCA
>JBEKYV010000522.1:0-2788 GCA_049510515.1 Solirubrobacteraceae bacterium
GTTACTACGCGGCGCTCAGGTGCTGCTACAGGGCGCTCGAGCACGATCCGCTCAATCGCGCCATACGGCTGCAGCTGGGAAAGCTGCAGGAGCAGTTGGGGCTCTACCTGGAAGCGCTCGGCACCTATCGGAGCATCCTCCTCGCCGGACGCCCCGCGGGACGCCGACTGCCGTTCCGCCTGTATAGGCCGCGCGCTCGCCGCGAGCGCAGGCGCCAGGCTGATATCGCCCGCTACCGCCAGATCGTGCTGCTCAGCGGCGATTCGGTCGCCGAGCAGTGGCACGAGGTGCGCCGGCGCGCGGGCAAGGACCCTTACCGGCAGGAGATGCGCGGGCTGTTGCACGAGCTCTGCGCGCAGCCGCTCGACCTCGACACGTGCTCGGAAGCTGAGCTCAGCCGTGGGCTCTGCGAGCGCGCGAGCAAGGATGCGAGCGCGCTGCGGTGGGCGCTGCGCGGATGGCGAGTCACTCATGTCGAACGTAACCAGCACCTTCTCGCCCGGACCGTTGCGGTGACCGAGGCACGCATCCGCGAACGCCTCGCGAGCCTCGACCCCGGCCGAACGCCGCCGTCCGCAAGCACGATCGACACACGGATCGAAAAGATCGATGGGCAGTTGCGCCGCTGCGCACGATGGACGGGACTGCGCAGCTATCAGAGCAATTACAACGCCGCCTGCCTGTACGCGCTGCCCCTCAAGGACGAATACCGCGAGCGCACCGAGGAGGATCGACGGGCGCGCAGGCTTCTCGCCCAGCGCGCCGTCCAGCAGTTGCAACTGGCCGCGGCCTTTGCCGACAGTGCGTTTTTGGCGAGCCGCCGCAACTGGCTCATCAGCGAGGACCCCGACCTGCAGGGCCTGCGCGATGAGCCCGAGTTCGCCACGTTCGTCTCGACCTACTTCCCGATGCCGGCCACCGCCGAACCCCGCTGGATCGCGACGGCGGATCTTGCGGCGCTCTACACCTACGAGCTGCTGCGCAGCATGGCACCGATACCCGCCGCCGGCTGGGGCAAGCGCGCCGAGATACCGGCGGCGGAGCGCGATGGGCGCACCCTCGCACACTGGTGGCGCAGCGAGAACACGCTGTGGCGAGCCATATCCGATGTTGCCTGCAACCCCTCGGACTGGCGCTCGCACCTCTCGCTGCTCGACACGCTCGGGGCTTGGAGCAGCGAGTTCCTCGCTCCCCGGTCGCACCGCCTTGCACCCGAGCAACAAGAGGGCGCGCGCATCAAACGGCGGCTGCCGTCGCTGGGCGATCTGCTCTTACGACAGAGCACCGCGATCCTCCCACCTCCCGCCGGCAGGATCGACCCAAAGCCAGTCTGGCTCACCGAGCACGCACACTCGATCTCAGATCACGATTTCGAAAAAGTCTGCCAGAGCCGGGCCAAGGCATGGAGCCAGATGGATGCCTACCTGGGCGCCGCCGAAGCCAACGCCAACGAGCGCCTCGACGGCTTCACCCGGGCGATCGCGGAGCTCGAAAGCGACGAGTCAGGCTGGGAGCTCGGCTGAACCGCCTCGACCTCTTTGGAGACCATTCAGCTCGGCCATGGGGGAGACCCCCCTACCCACCAGCTTCGTGCCGGCAACCGATCGTTCGCCGCTCCGCCAGGAGCGGAATCGGAGCGCGATTTTCGCAGCCACCACCACAAGGACGGGCAGGCACGCATTCGCCGGATGCATACCGAGCACGAACCCTCGAATCGATCTCATTGGCGATCAGCGAGTACGCATCTGTGTTCGGAGGCGATGCCAACACCGCCTCGGGCGGACGGTCTTCGGTCGCCGGAGGCAAAGAAATGAGCGCGACCGCGCTCTACGAACCATTGCTCTAGCAGGCTGGAGGGAAGCGGTGGGCGCCGCGTAACCGCGACGCCCACCGTTGTCCGATCGGCCGGTACTTGGACGACGGCCTTCAGCACTCAGCCTATCCGGCGAGGCGTTCGGCGCGTGCTGACTAGCCCTTCCGGCGTTCGGCGCGGTCGAGGCGCTTTTCGAAGCGCTCGTCGCGTGCCGTTCGGCGCGCGACCACGTCGGCGGTGGCGGTTGTGGCCCAGATTATGAGGGTGGCCCAGACATAGGTCTGCGCTCCGTGCACGGTGAGCCCGGGTACCACTGCGACGGCGATGAACAGCGCGATGATCGTCGACGCGAGTGCGAGCAGGCCGGCGAGCGCGATCGATGGCTGGCGCACCAGCACTTTGAGCGCGAGGAACTGCACCACGATGTGTGCGACCCAGAACACCAGCGTCGCCTCGAGCAGTCCGGCCGCGCTGATCGAGAGGTTTTCGAGTGCGATGTCGCACACCAGCAGCCCGGCAGCCACTCCCACGAGGCCTGCGAGCAGCCGGGTACCGAGCCTTTTGAGCACTCGCCTGAGTATATGGGGCGCGCGAAAGTGGGCGCGCGAAAGTGCCTAAACACCCGGCGCGCCGAGCAGCCCAGCCGCCGCGCCCACCGCGCCGGCGGCGAGCAGCGTCAGCACCACGCTGGCGCGGAGAGCGAGCAGCACCACGGCCGCGGCCGCCAGCAGCGCGTACTGCCATGTCTGGCTGAGCGCGCCGGCGAGCGGGATCGCCGAGCCGATGATCGCCCCTGCCGCGGCGGGGGCCGCGCCCGCCAGGAACGACAGCACGCGCTCGTTGAGCAGCAGCCGCTCGAAGCGGGCGGCGCCGAACAGGATGAACGAGAACGACGGCGCGAAAGCGACGAGCGCGGCCAGCAGCCCCGCGGGGATCCCTCCGGCGGAGTAGCCGACGGCCGCGACCGTCTGCGTC
>JBEKYV010000523.1:0-2774 GCA_049510515.1 Solirubrobacteraceae bacterium
CCGCTCCACGAGACATCGTCGAAAGTCACAAACAGAGAAGATCAACACACACAACAACCGACGCGAAGTGGGGCCACTTCAAGCCGCCGCGCCGGGGCCAGTGCAAACCGCCGCTCCGACCCTGAGCGCCTCTCTTCTGACGAACTGCGAAGTTCTGTTGGCTCCAGGTCCAGGCTCGGTGAGTCGCTTCACGGCGGTGTGGCGGAACGCCGTGCCCCACCCATGCTACAATCCTACAAATGAACCCTAATGTAGCTGAGGCTGATTCGTCCACGGCATCGAGTCGCTCGCGTCGTGGGCAGGGAGCTGGCCGGTCCGTGGAACGGCAGAATGAGCTTCGCTCTCGCGCTGCTGAGCATGGTGGTGTTGGCTTGAGGCGGGGATCGCGGGTGCCGTCGGCGCAGGCGAGGCAGGCGTTGGATTCCTTTGCGCGGCTGTATTCCTTCTTCGGGCGGGACGTGCTGTTGGCCGGTGCGCTTGGCTGGGATGAGGCGACCGTTGCGGTATGGCGGGGGCGCGGGGTTGTGCGCCCGCAGGTCAAGAAGGCAGCGCAGGTCGAGCTGCTGCTGGAGCTGTGCGAGGAGACCCGACCCTATCTACACGGGGACCTTCAGGTCGGGGAGTGGGTGAGCACGGGGCTGCCGAACCTGCGCGGCTCAACGCCAGCGCAATGGCTCGTGGCGCGCGGGCACCGTGGGCTGCGTGAGCTGACCTACGGTCTGGTCGATTGGATGCCGCGACTGCCCGCCGGGGAGATCGAGCCCGTCCAGGAGGATGCTGCCGCGGAGGCGATCGCTGCTCACGGGCGCACTCCCGAGACGGCCGAGTTTTTGCGGATGCTCGGCGAGGATGGCTGATATGGACGCTGGTTTGTCAAGTGCTCAGCGCCGGATGCCCGCGGCTGGGGCGGGTATCCGGGTCGGTCAAGGGGGCGGCGGGCTGGCGGGTGCGCGACGCGCGGTCAGGCTGATATGCGCGGGTTGGGTACCGCAGGACCGGGTTTCGTCGTGAGAGCCCGCTGTCTAGGATCGAGCGTGGCCCCGGGAGGGGTTACTCATAGCCATCTCGCGGATGCTCTCGCGCGTGGTTGCCAGGTTGTTCCCGCCGCCTCCTTGACCGACTTGGTGCTGGGTCGGTCAGTCGGCGTTGGCGATCGCCCAGCAGAACCCGGCGAGTTCGCGGGCGACGGCGACCGCGACGATTGTCTTGCGCTTGCCGCGCTCTGTATCGAGCCGGCGCCAGGTGCGATGCAAGCGCTGCTGAGCCTTCCAGGACAGTGCGATCACGTGCGGTGGCTGACCCTCTTGGCGGCGGCGCAATGTGACTCCCTTCGCCGGTGTGCGGCGGTAGTGCCAGGCAGCCTCGACGAGCAGCCTGCGGGCGTGCCCGGATCCGGTCTTGGTGATCGCGCCGAGCCGGCGTTGCTGCCCGGTCGTTGACTCGCACGGCACCAGGCCGACGTAGCTCATCAGCTTCCCGGGCCGGGCGAACCGCTCGAAGTCGCCGATCTCGGCGCACAGCCCCACGGCGCTCAGCGTGTCGACCCCGCGCAGGCACCGCAACCGGCCGACCTGCACGACCCACGGCGAGCTCGGCAGCATCGCGACGATCTCGCGCTCCAGGCTGTCGCGGCGGTGCGCCAGCGCGTCGACCGCCCCACGGGCGTCCAACAGCGTCGCCTGCGCCGCCGCCCACTGCAGCGTGACCGTCGCCAGCCAATCGCGGTGCCG
The DNA here is from genome assembly GCA_049510515.1 of Solirubrobacteraceae bacterium. Classification (GTDB taxonomy): domain Bacteria; phylum Actinomycetota; class Thermoleophilia; order Solirubrobacterales; family Solirubrobacteraceae; genus Palsa-744. The sequence continues at coordinate 1,731 of JBEKYV010000523.1, forward strand.
CTGCGTCCACGCGGCGCCGTCGTCGAACCGGATCCCGTGCCGCAGCAACAGCTTCGAGAGCCGATGCCGGCAGCGCATCAGATCCATCCGCACCGCGTCCCGCGCACGTACCAGATCACGCAGCGCCTCCTCCTCATCGCCGGGAACCCTGACGGCGTGCAGCTTGCCCGCCAGCAGCAACCGCACCAAATGCTCGGCGTCCCGGCGATCGGTCTTCACGCGATCCCCGCTCGCACGGGGGATCTTGCTCGGCGCCGCGACGACGCACTCCACGCCACGCTTGATCAGCTCGCGCGCGAGCCCGTACCCCGTCGGGCCGGCCTCATACGCGACCCGCACCGGTCGCGGCAGCCCCGCGCAGAACGCCGCCGCCTTCGCGTTCTCGCCGGTCATCGCGAACACTTGCAACTGCCCCGTCTCAGCATCAAGCACCGCCGCAACGATCTTCGTCGCGTGCACATCCAGACCGACGAGACTTCTAGCCTTCGCCATGGCCGGCTCCTCCTATGCGATTGTGGGCCGCCGCGCGGTTGCAGCCGCGCAGCATCAAGTTCACCCCACGAACGTCGCGGGGGAACCGGCCCTTTGTACACCGCGGGCCGGACGGACCGTCAATCCATATTGTCTAAGCGGTGTCGTCCGCCTGCACAAAATGTAAATCAACGGCATCCTGTCGTGAAGCGGTGACGCCGTGCGGTCGCCCAACCCCGATCAGCTCGAATCGGTGTTTTGACAACGCCGCTGCAAGCTCGTGGAAGTGGTGGTCCTTGGGGCGTGAAAGGGACACCTCAATCGTGAGATAGCGGCAGCCGCTCAACGTTTCCTTGAGCCCCTCGATGACGTGCCCCTCATAGCCCTCGACGTCGATCTTGATCAGGTCTGGCGATGTACCTGCGAGAATGTCATCGCCGCGGGCGATTCGTACGAGCGCCGGACTGGTCCGCGTGCTTTCGCCCAGGACAAACGTTGCATCACCGCCGTGGCCGCGCTGCACATCGAAGGGCGCGTGTCCTGTGCGGTCGCTGAGCCCGACGTCGTGGAGCG
>JBEKYV010000524.1:0-2767 GCA_049510515.1 Solirubrobacteraceae bacterium
GACGGCGCCGCGGCGGCCAGCGAACGGCACCTGCTGCCGCCAGATTATGCCCGCGCGGCGTCGCGGCTGACGGCACGCCCCCGCACGACCCCGCCGAGACCGGCCAGTGTGGCGCCGGCGGAGAGCGCGACGGCGATCTTCAAACGCCGCCCGAGGCGGTCGAGGCGCAGGACCTCCCAGCCCTCCGCGGCGGCGATGCGCGAGAGGTCGGGGTCGGGGTTGACGACCACGGGGTGCCCCACCGCGCGGAGCATCGGCAGATCGGACTCGGAGTCGGAGTAGGCGAAGGAGGCCGTGAGGTCGATGCCGTCCCGCGAAGCGAGCTCGCGCAGCGAGAGCACCTTGCCCTCGCGGTAGTTGAAGGGCCCGTCGGCGCGGCCGGTGTAGCGACCGTCGCGCACCTCAAGGCGCGAACCAACGCCGCCGTCGAACACCAGCACGTGGGCGAGCAGATCGGCCATCTCCTGCGAGGCGGCGGTGACGATATAGACGGGCCGCCCGGCGTCCTGGTGGGCGTAGGCGCGCTCGAGCATCTGCGGGTACAGCCGAGGCAGCACCCCGGCGAGCACGCGGGGGGACATGCGCTGCAGGTCGCGCACGGCGACGCCCGCGAGCATCTCGCCGACCCGCCGGCGCACCTCGTCGGCCCAGTCGTCGGTCGAGCCGCGCAGGCGAAAGCGCAGGTTCTGGTAGAGGTCGCCGAGCAGCCGCCCCCGCGTGATCATCCCCGCCTCGTAGGCAGCCCGCGCGAAGAAGATGCCGGAGGAGCCGGCCATCAACGTCCTGTCGAGGTCGAAGAACGCCGCGCCGCGCTCAGACATCTACACCCTGACGATCACCGCGTCGCCCTGCCCGCCCCCGGAGCAGATCGCCGCGCAGCCTAGCCCGCCGCCGCGGCGGCGCAGCTCGAGCACGAGCGAGGCGAGGATGCGCGCGCCGGAGGCCCCGATCGGGTGGCCGAGCGCGACGGCGCCGCCGTTGACGTTGACGCGCTCCTCCTCGATGCCGAGCATCCGGATCGAGTTGAGCGTGACCGAGGCGAACGCCTCGTTGATCTCCCACACGTCGATGTCCTTCGCGCTCAAACCGGCTTTTTGCAGCGCCTTGGTCGCGGCGGAGGCGGGCGTGCGGGCGAGGTAGGCGAAGTCGTCGCCACTCTGCGCGTGGGTGACGATCTCGCCGAGCACCTCCCGGCCGTTGGCGGCCGCCCACTCCTCGGAGGAGACCACCAGCGCGCCGGCGGCGTCGTTGACACCGGGGGAGTTGCCTGCCGTGTGCGAGCCATCCTTGCCGACCAGGCCGGGCAGCGCGGCGAGCTTCTCCAGCGAGGTGTCGCGGCGAGGGCCCTCGTCGATCTCCACGACGGTGTCGCCCTTCTTGCCCTTGACGGTGACGGGGACGATCTCCTCGGAGAGGCGCCCCTCGTCGGTCGCCTTCAAAGCGAGCTCGTGCGAGCGCAGCGCCCAGCGGTCGAGGTCGGCGCGCGTGATCTCCAGCTCATCGGCGACGGCGGTCGCCTCGACAAACATCTGCTTGCCGGAGAAGGGATTGGTCAGACCGTCGTGCACCATCGCGTCGAGCGCCTTCACGTCGCCCATGCGAAAGCCGAAGCGCGCGCCGGGGAGCAGGTAGGGAGCGCGCGACATCGACTCCATGCCGCCGCCCACGCCGACCTGCACGTCGCCGGCGCGGATCGCCTGGTCGAGCATCACAGTCGCGCGCAGCCCGGAGGCGCACACCTTGTTGATCGTCTCCGAGGAGACCTCCTTGGGGATCCCGGCCTTGATCTGCGCCTGGCGCGAGGGGATCTGGCCCTGGCCGGCCTGCAGCACCTGACCCATCACAACGTGGTCGACCTGCTCGGGCTCGACCCCGGCGCGCTCCAGAGCCGCCTCGATCGCGATCCCTCCCAGCTCGGTTGCATCCAGCGTCGAGAGCCCTCCGCCCATCTTGCCGATCGGCGTCCGTGCGGCGCCGAGAATCACGGTCTTTGGCATCTGATCAAGCTCCCTGAGGTTCGGTGGACGACGATGGCATTCGCAATGCTAGTGGAGCGCGCGCCACGCCTGTGTGACGCGCAACATCCGCGTGGCGCGCACACGCGGTGACGCCTGTATGACGCGCAACGGATAAGGTGCGGGCGGTGAACGTCTCGGCAACCACCGCAAGCGCCGTTGATACCGATGCCGACACGATCGTGGTGGGCGTGTTCGAGGGCGAGGACGCCCCCGCCTGGCTGCCCGCCGAGGCCGCGCGGCTGATCGCCTCCGGCGAGGCGCGCGCGAGCGCGAAGGCGCTGGCGGTGGCACACGACGGCGAGCGGCGCTGGCTGCTGGTGGGCCTGGGCAAGCGCGTGGAGCTGACCCCCGAGCGCGTCCGCGTGGCGGCGGCCGGCGCACAGGCTCGCGCGCTGGAGTTGTCCACCAAGACGCTCTGCTGGCAGGCGTCCAGGGACGACCCGGCGATGTGCGCGGCGCTGGTGGAGGGCACCGTGCTGGCCGACTACCGCTTCGAGCGTCACAAGTCGGCGTCGGGAGAGGAGGAGAAGGGCGGGGCGCCCAAGCACCTGGAGGCGCTGATCGTCTCCTGCCCGAGCGCGGATGCGCAGACGCTCGAGCGCGCCGTCGAAGAGGCGGCGATCGTGAGCGCCGCGGTCAACGCCGCGCGGGACCTGCAGAACCGGCCCGCCAACGACCTCACCCCAACCGCACTGGCCGAGCACGCGCGGGCGCTCACGCAGGAGGTCGACGGGCTCACCGTGGAGACT
>JBEKYV010000525.1:0-2742 GCA_049510515.1 Solirubrobacteraceae bacterium
CCCCCAACCTGTGATCGTGCCCCCCGCCCAACACCACACCAACCCCGCCATCGGTGCCGTTCGCCCGCACTAAACCACTGCGCAGCGAGCTGGCGGCGGCGCTGCCGGAGCGCCCCTTCGCGCTGCGCTTCTGGGACGGCACGGAGCTCCCCGCGACCGCACCCGACGGGCCCGTTTTCACCGTGCGCTCGCCCACCGCAGTGGCCCACCTGTTGCGCGCCCCCGGGCAGTTGGGCCTCGGCCGCGCGTACGCCGCCGGCGAGCTGGAGGCCGACAACCTCGACCGCGTGATCGGGCTGCTGGACAGCTTCAAAGCGCCCGCGATCGACGCCGCCACGCGCCTGCGCCTGACACTCGCCGCGGCACGGGCCTGCGGCCTCACACATCCTCCGCGGATCCCAGCCAGCGAGCTGCGCCCCCGGGGCGCCCGGCACAGCCGCGAGCGCGACGCGCGCGCGGTGAGACACCACTACGACGTCTCCAACGACTTCTTCAAGCTGTTCCTCGACTCCTCGATGACCTACAGCTGCGCGGTGTTCTCGCGGGGAGCCACCACGTTGGAGGAGGCACAGCTCACGAAGCGCGAGCTGGTGTGCACGAAGCTGGGGTTGCGCGAGGGCGAGCGCCTGCTCGACGTGGGCTGCGGGTGGGGCAGCTTCGTGCTTCACGCCGCCGCCCGCCACGGCGTGAGCGCCGTCGGGATCACGCTCTCCCCCAACCAGGCCGAGCTGGCGCGCCGCCGCGTGGCGAAGGCGGGGATGGAGGACCGCGTGGAAATCCGCCTGGCCGACTACCGCGACCTCGGCGGCGACGGAGAACGCTTCGACGCGATCGCCTCGATCGGCATGGTCGAGCACGTGGGCGCCAGCAAAATCGACCAGTATGCGACGCAGCTCGCGAGCCTGCTGGACCCCGGCGGGCGCCTGCTCAACCATGGCATCGCGCGCCTACGCCACGGCGACCCCGAGGCGGGCGCCTTCTCCGAGCGCTACGTCTTCCCCGACGCGGCCCCGCTGCACGTATCGCGTGTGCTGCTTGCGCTGGAGCGCGCCGGGATCGAGCCCACGCACGTGGAGGGCTTGCGCCAGGATTACGTGGACACGCTGAGCGAGTGGATCGCGCGGCTGGACGCCAACCTCGAGGAGGCCGAGCGCCTCGCGGGCGGCGAGCGCGTGCGGGTCTGGCGCCTCTACCTGCGCGCCGCGCGCAACGGATTCGTGACGGGGTTCACCTCGATCTTTCAAATATTGGGGGTCCGCCACCCCGTGGCCCGCCCACCCGCGGCCGGCTCGTCGGCCACTTCCCCATCAACGCCACCACCCGAGGAGCATCCACCCGGGCTCCAGCGGTCGGGTATGCCCCCATCCGGGGGCCAACCACCATTCGGCGAATGAGCATGCCCCCGACGCCGGCCGACCTCGATTCGACGGCCCCTATCCGCCCCGACCTCGCAACGGTGCGCGAGCGCCACGCGCAGGGGCTCGACGAGGCGCGCCCAAAGGCGGTGAAGAAGCGCCACGAGAAGGGCAGGCGCACCGCACGCGAGAACCTCGCCGAGCTGGTCGACGAGGGCACCTACGTGGAGTACGGCCCGCTGCTGTTCGCCGCCCAGGAGCGAAGGCGCCCGCGAGAGGAGCTGATCGCACAGACGCCCGCCGACGGGCTGATCGCGGGCGTGGGCGAGGTGGAGGGCAACCCGTGCGTGGCGATGTCCTACGACTACACCGTGCTGGCGGGCACGCAGGGGATGAGGGGGCATCTGAAGAAGGACCGCCTGTTCGAGCTGGCCGAGCGCAGGCGACTGCCGGTGGTGCTGTTCGCCGAGGGCGGCGGCGGGCGGCCGGGCGACGTGGACATGCCGATCGTGGCGGGCCTGGACTGCCGCGCCTTTCACCTCTTCGCCCGCCTCAGCGGCAGGGTGCCGCTTGTGGGGATCGCCTCGGGGTACTGCTTCGCCGGCAACGCGGCGCTGCTGGGCTGCTGCGACGTGACGATCGCCACCGAGGAGTGTTCGATCGGGATGGGCGGCCCGGCGATGATCGAGGGCGGCGGCCTCGGCGTGTACGCACCCGACGAGATCGGCCCGATCGAGGCGCAGCACGCAAACGGCGTGGTGGACGTCCGTGTTTCTGACGAGCGCGAAGCGGTGGCGGCAGCGAAGCGCTACCTCTCTTACTTCCACGGCCCCGCCGAGCACCACACCGCGCCCGACCAGCGGCTACTGCGCGAGGTGCTGCCCGAGCAGCGCAGGCGCGTGTATGAGGTGAGGCGCGCGATCGAGGGGCTGTGCGACGAGGGCTCGGTGATGGAGCTGCGCGACGGGTTTGGCGCGGGGATCGTCACGGCGCTGGCACGCGTGGAAGGGCGCACGCTGGGGATCATCGCCAACAATCCCGCCCACCTCGGCGGCGCGATCGACGCCGACGGCGCCGACAAGGCGGCGCGCTTTCTGACGCTGTGCGACGCGTTCGCGCTGCCCGTGCTGTTCCTCTGCGACACGCCGGGATTCATGGTGGGGCCCGCCGCCGAGCGCACCGCTACCGTGCGCCACTTCGCCCGCCTGTTCACCGTGGGCGCCAACCTCGAGGTGCCGTTCGGCACGATCGTGCTGCGCAAGGGGTATGGCCTGGGGGCGCAGGCGATGGCGGGCGGCTCGTTCAAGGCACCGCTGTTCACCATCGGCTGGCCGACGTCCGAGTGCGGGGGCATGGGGCTGGAGGGGGCGGTGCGCCTCGGCATGCG
>JBEKYV010000526.1:0-2724 GCA_049510515.1 Solirubrobacteraceae bacterium
TCCCGGCCAGCAACTTCGCCAAGCTGAAGACCTGCGTGCAGATCGCGGCGATCCTCGCCGTGATCGCGGTGCACGGCCACCCCGCCTGGCTGAACGCGCTGGTCTACGCCGCGGTCGCGATCACGGTCGCGTCGGGCCTGGACTACTTCTTCGGCCTGCGCCGGCGGATCGCGCAGGCGCAGCGCTCCGGCGCCTGAGGCCGCGGAGCGCTCAGCTGTCGAGCCACTCGCGCAGCGTCGTGTGCCGCTGCGGGGGAACGCCCGTCTCGAGCTCGGCGCGCACCTCGCCGAGCGTGCCGTGGCGCTCGGCGGCGACGTTGTGCTGGTGGATCGTCTCGAGGTTCTCCTGGCGCGCGGAGACAAAGCTGGCGCCGTCCAGCTCAGGGAAGGCTGCAACCACGCCCGCGACCATCTCCCGCACGCAATCCTCGACGAAGCGCGGGCGACGGTGGGCCTTCTCGACGACCTCCACCTCGTCGGAGCGCTTCATCAGCTCGTAGATCTCCGAGGACATCGAGCCCTCCACGATCTCCAGCAGCGTCTTGGCGTCGATCTCCGCCTCGCAACCCTCCAGGCAGCCGATCTGCAGCGTGCCGAGGCCGCGCTGGTTGTGGGTGGCGAGCGGTACCGAGGCGAGGATACGCGCGATCTGCTCCTCGGAGAAGCCCTCCCGGGCGGATAGGCGCTCGCGCGCGCGAGCGGCGACGAGCTCCTGCGCGCAGGGGCAGGCGGTGATCCCCGTGGCGGACACCCCCACCATGTGGCGCGTGCCGCCCTCCAGCGCCACCGCGCGGCCGTGCAGCGTGTAGATCTCCTGCGTGGATACGCCGGAGACGGGGGCCGGCTTGTGCTCGGGGTAGCGCGCCTGTACCGTCACCTCCGCTCGCGCGGCCCCTTGGCGCTCACGCACCAGCTCGGCGATGTTGCGTGCGAGCGTCTCCGCGCGAAACTGCGACTGGCTGAGCACCACCTCGCCGATCGCCTCGTTGACGACCTCCTCGAAGCGCGACATGTGCGCGCCCTTCTGGTCGCGGCTCAGGTCGACGAAGCACTCAAGGCGCGCGAAGAACAGCTCGTCGCGGATGCGCACCACCTTCTCCACACCGGTCACCCCCACGCGCGAGAGGCCGATGGGCACGGCGGGCACGCGAGCCTGCACGTCCTCCGGCGCCGGCCGGTCGAGCGAGGAGATCGATCGCATCGTGGTGGGCACCGCCGTCAAGCGTAGTACACCGGTCCCAGCAGCCCCGTCCCAAGCAGCCCGATCCCAGCCAACCCCGTCCCAGGCAGCCCGATCCCCAGCCAGTCCGATCCCAGCCAATCCAATTCCAGGTGCGCCGGTCCTACCCAGCCGATCCCAACCGACCGGAGCGATGCCGATCCGTGGAAGCTGCGCACGGGGGCCTTGATATCTGGTATCACTCCGCAGACCATTTGGGGCAAGGCCGCAACGTCAAGGGTCGTCGCGGGTTTGGGCAGGTAGAGCCAGCACCGAAAGATGCTGGGGAGGAGAAGGAGCAGAGCCGGTGGCAGTCATCACCGAAAAGACGCGTAGGAGGCGCGCATCAGCAGGCTGGTAGGGGAGGCGTGGCGGGCGCGGCTCGCCGCGATGGGTGCAGCATGGATCCTGGGGGTCCACAGAGTTGAACGAAAACGTCTTTGAGTTCGCAGGGTTGGAGGGCAGGGGGGTCAGTCGCGCTCCCACCGCTCCGCGGGTCAGTCGCGCTCCGCTGGAGCCGCTCGTGGCTGCCGCGGCGGAGGTGGCGGTGGTCGAAATCGAGGAGCTGCAGACGCTGATCGCCGACGGCCAGGAACGCGGGTTCGTGGCCTCCGATGCGCTGGCGACAGCGCTCGAGGAGGCAGAGGTCGCACTGGAGCAGGTGCACGACCTGCTCAGCTACCTGGAGGAGCACGGCATCGAGATCGTGGGCGAGCCGGTGCCGGAGCGCAACGAGCGCGAGCTGGGCGAGGAGCCCGACGAGCCGCGTCCGATTCCCCTGCATCGCGATGAGGCGCCCGACTTGGAGGACGAGGGGCCGGAGGAGCAGGTGGACCTCGACCAGGTAGTCGAGCTGCGCCCTGCCGAGCTCGATCTGGAGGGCGCGGAGTCGAGCCTCGACTCGCTGCGCCTCTACCTGCGATCGATCGGTCGCGTGCCGCTGCTTAGTGCCGCCGAGGAGGTGTCCCTGGCGAAGCGCATCGAGCGGGGGGACGTGGCCGCCAAGCAGCAGATGGTCGAGGCCAACCTGCGCCTGGTGGTGTCGATCGCCAAGGGCTACATGGGCCGCGGCCTCACCTTCCTCGACCTGATCCAGGAGGGCTCGCTGGGGCTGATCAGGGCGGTCGAGAAGTTCGACTACAGACGCGGCTACAAGTTCTCAACCTACGCGACCTGGTGGATCCGCCAGGCGGTGACCCGCGCGATCGCCGACAAGGGCCGCACGATCCGGATCCCCGTGCACATGGCGGAAAAGCTCAACAAGGTGCTGCACGCCGAGCGCCTGCTGATCCAGTCGCTGGGGCGCGACCCCAGCCCCGCGGAGCTCGCCACCGAGCTCGACTACCCGATCGCCGAAGTGCGCGAGATCTTACGCATGGCTCAGCAGCCGATCTCGCTTGAGAAGCCGGTGGGCGAGGAGGACGACTCGGCGCTGGCGGACTTCATCGAGGACATCGCCGCCGAATCCCCGTTTGAGACCGCCTCCGAGTCGCTGCGCCGCGAGAC
>JBEKYV010000527.1:0-2709 GCA_049510515.1 Solirubrobacteraceae bacterium
GCGGCTCGTCGCTCACCGACGCGTGCGCCGCGTGCGGGTTCTCCGTCAGGTAGCGCTGTGCGAGGCTCATGTAGCGGACAACCACGCGGTGCACCCGCGCCTGCTGGCTCATCGGGAAGTGCATCCGGATGTCCCAGAACAGGGTTCGTTCCGGGCGTGCGAAGTAGTGGCGGTCGGTTGCCAGCCGCTCCATCGCCGACTCGCACGCGCGCAACACCTGCTCGTGGTTGGTCTTACCCGCCGCCGCGGGATAGGATCCCGCCCGCCCGGATCCCGCCCGGGAGGGTGGGTACCCCATCTCCGCAATGTATGGGGCCAACTCCCTGTAGATCGCTCGACTGAACTGATACATGGCGACCCCCGCCTCCTTCTCTCTCCGTATCGACCGGGCTCTTCTGTGCGACTTCGCCGCGCACCTCCGCCGATCCCTAGGACTCCCGTAGCTCCTGAGACCTTTCACCCTGATTCAACACGTCTCCTACCCCAAAGGACCGAAGATCTTCGTAAATCTTCGCGTCTCTTTAGGAATCGGCGGAGTATGTGGCGCTCACATAAAGCTGGGCAGAAGGGAGGGTAAAGAGCTGGTTAGGGCTCGCGACAAGTCAATGGAGAGTAAGGGTTCGCGACAAGGTAAATGACGGATTAAGGCCCGCGCCGGACCGTCAGAGACTTTGTCGTGGACCCAAAGGCCCGCCCACCCGGTCGATTCGTGGATGGGGTGTCAGTCCCACGTCTCCCAGGTGAGCTGCCCATCGGCGCCGACCGCGATGTGACGATGCTCGAGCGCGCGGTCGGGCTCAGGGTACTCCACCCGCCGATGCGCCCCCCTGCTCTCGTTGCGCTCGAGCGCGCACGCCGCGATCGTGCGTGCCAGCGGGTGCGGATCCTCCGCCAGGCGCGCCAACCCCTCGGCGGAGCGCTCGATCCCGGCGTCTCGCCACAGTGCCTCGCGCGTGGCGGCGCTCACCGATGGCGGTGCCTGCCGGCCGGCCAATGCCTCCAGCTCCTCCGCGCTCGCCTGCCCTGCCGCCGTCGCGGGCGGCTCCTGCAGAGCGCTGTGGGCGGCGCGGCGCCCCCACACGAAGCACTCGCTCAGCGAGTTGGACGCCAGGCGGTTGGCTCCGTGCAGGCCCGTGCACGAGGTCTCCCCGACCGCGTACAGCCCGGCCACGGTCGAGCGCGCCTGCAGGTCGGTGACGATCCCGCCCATCGTGTAATGCGCCGCCGGTGCCACCGGCACCAGCTCCCGCACCGGGTCCACGCCCGCCTCGCGCAGCGCTCCCACCACGTTGGGGAACAGGGCGGGGTCGATCGCGCGCATGTCGAGGCCCACCGACTCCGCTCCGGTCTCCTTCATCCGTCCCCAGATCGCGCGCGCCACCTCGTCGCGGGGGGACAGCTCGTCGACGAAGCGCTCGCCCTGTGCGTCGTGCAGCGTTGCTCCCTCGCCTCTGATCGCCTCGGTGATCAGGAATGCCTCGCGCCCGCCCACACCCTTCACGGCGGTGGGGTGGAATTGCACGAACTCCAGATCCGCCAGCTTCGCTCCCAGCGCTTTCGCCAGCAGCAGCCCCAGCCCCTGCGAGCCGGGGGGGTTGGTCGTGCGTGACCACAACGCCGCCGCGCCGCCGGTGCTGAGCACCACTGCCCGCGCGGCGATCGTGCGCCCGTCCTCGCACACCAGCCCGCCGCAGCGGCTCGCCGCAGAGTCCGTTGCCTCTTCCTTTTCCCCGCCGACGCTCTCGACGCCGCGAACGGGGACGGGCGGCAGGTCGCCCCCCCGCCCCCACAGCGCCCGCGCGCGCACGTTCTCCAGCACCGCCACCCGCGGCTCCTCGACCGCCAGCGCCGCCAGTGCGCGCAACAGTCGCCTGCCGGTTGCGCTGCCGCCGGCGTGCACCACTCGGCGCACCGAGTGTCCACCCTCCAATCCCAGCGCCAGGCGCCCGAAACGGTCGGCGTCGAAGCGTACCCCCAGCGCCTGCAGGTCGGCCACGCACTCCGGGGCCTCCTTGACGAGCACCTCCGCCGCCGCGGTGCGCATCGCGCCTCGTCCCGCGCGCTCGGTGTCGCGTAGGTGCAGCTCCGGGCTGTCGTCCTCCGCCAGCGCCGCCGCCAAGCCGCCCTGAGCCCAGTAGCTGGCCGTCTGCGCCAGTGGGGCGGCCGACACCAGCGCCACCCGCGCACCCTCTCGCGCCGCGCACAGCGCTGTGTACAGCCCCGCCGCGCCGGCGCCCACCACCGCGACGTCCACCGTCAGGTCCACGCCCCCCCGCGTTGCCTGCACGCTAGCTCACGGTTGCCGCTGCTCGTCGTTCAGGTTGGTCGGGCGTCCGAATCGCGTGCTTTGCGGGGCCTGCGGAGCCCGGGTTGTCTGCCCGCGCCGGAAGTGTCGTCGGTGGGCATCGGCGAGGGTATGTGCGCCCGGAGGGGGGGCGTGGTCTATTGAAAAAATTTGCGCCCTAACCATGTCGGCGTTCTTCATACGCTTTGATCACTTTTTCCAGCGGGTTTTTGGTTTTCGTGGTCGTCGACGACCCCGTGCCCGCGGCACCCGTGGTCGAGGCGCCGGTGGTCGAGGCGCCGGTGGTCGAGGCGCCCGTGGTCGAGGCGCCGGTGGTCGAGGCGCCCGTGCCTGCGGCGCCTGTGGTCGAGGGGCCCGTCGCGCCGGTGGAGGAGGCGCCGGGGCTGTTGCCGGTGGTGGCAGCG
>JBEKYV010000528.1:0-2708 GCA_049510515.1 Solirubrobacteraceae bacterium
CGGGCTCCAGCTCGGCGAGCAGCTCCTCTGAGCCCGGTCCCCCCACCGCGTAGCCGACGCGCAGCCCCGCCAGGCCCCACGCCTTGGAGAAGCTGCGGAACACCAGCAGGTGCGGATGCTCCTCCAGCAGTCGCAGCGACCCGTCGGTCGGTTGGGCGTCGGCGAAGTCGACCAAAGCCTCGTCCAGCAGCACCGCGATCCCCTCGGGCAGGCCCTGCAGCAGGCGCTCCAGCTCCGCCGTGGCGAGCAGCTCGCCGGTGGGGTCGTTGGGGCTGGCGAGTGCCACCACGCGCGTGTTGTGCTCGGGGGCGGCCGCCAGCAGCGCGTCTACGAGCGGGGTCTCCCCGCCGCCGACCGGCACCGCGCGGCCGTGGGCGCGGCGCGCCATGATCGGGTACAGCGGGTAGGAGGGCCACGAGGTGAGTAGCTCCTGACCGGGCTCCATCAGCGCCCTGGTCGCGGCGCTCAGCAGCTGCGCGGCGCCATTGCCGACGATCAGGCGCCCCGCCGGGATGTCGTGGCGCTCGGCCAGCTCGCTGCGCAGCCGCGAGCCGCGCAGGTGGGGGTAGCGCTGCATCCCCGCGCGCGCGGTGAAGGTGATCGCGTTGACGATGCTGGCGTGCGGCAATTCCGGCCAGGTCGTCTGCGAGAGATCGAGCGTGGTGACGCGCGTGAGCGCCTTGCGCCGGCGCTCCGCCGCCTCCTCACGCAGCCCGCGGTTGACCTCCTCCTCGGGCAGGCCCTCGAACTGGCGGTAGTAGTCGAGCAGGCCCATGGCAGCGGGTTGCGGCTAGTGGTCGATCCTGTTTGCAGGACCAACCACTGGGTTCATCGCGTGGTCTGGGGGGGGAGGGGCCACCGCCGGTCCACGCTTGACTCAGACGCCGTTGCCGGGAGTGACCAGGCTGCCGGTGCCGTTGAACAGCACAAACCAGATCGCAAACACCCCCGCGCAGATCGCGGCGGTGATCGCGAACACGCGGCCGAGTGCCCCGCCGCGCTGGTCGATGCCGGCGGCGCGGCGCACGAGGATCCACGCCTCGTCGAGGTTGCGCATGATCTTCAGCGCCCCGAACAGCAGCATGAACAGCCCTGCGAACGCCGCCAGGATGCCGAGGCTGATGCTGCCGGAGAGGTAGCTGACCTGCGCGCCGATCCACAGGCAGGCGATCGGGATCGGCCCCCAGCAGCAGAGGCTGAGCACCGTCATCATCGCCAGCATCGCGTCGGCGAGGCGGCGGTCGACGCGCTGGCGCCCGGCGCTGCCGAGCTTCGGCAGGGCCCGATAGCGGACCGGGGCAGTGCCCGGTCGCCGCCCTACAAAGAGGCCGCCCGTATCGCTGGGATCGCTACGCATGTATCACCACGTTCCTACGTGTGTTATATCACTAGCACTCTGTGTAGCGTGGCTGGGGGACGGTGCCATCTCGTACACACCCTATCGGCCCGCGTACAGCGAGTCGAGAATCTCGGCGTACTTTTCTTCAACGATGTTGCGCTTGACCTTCAGGGTCGGCGTCAGCTCGCCGCCGGCCTGCGAGAGGTCGTGCTCGAGGATCGCGAACTTCTTCACCTGCTCCACGTTGGCATAGCCGGCGTTCACACGGTCCACTTCGCGCTCGATCAGCTCCCGGATCGCGGGCTCGCGGGCCAGTAGCGCGAGGTCCTCGGGGAGGCTGTGCTCGCGCGCGTAGCCGGCGATCTCCTCCTCGTCGAGCGTGATCAGCACCACCGGGTAAGGACGCTTGTCGCCGTGCATCACCGCCTGGGAGATCCAGCGGCACTGCTTGAGGTCGTTCTCGATGTTGGCGGGCGTCAGGTTCTTGCCGCCGGCGGTGATGATGATGTCCTTCTTGCGCCCGGTGATCGAGAGGTAGCCGTCCGCGTCGAGCGAGCCGAGGTCGCCGGTGTGCAGCCAGCCGTCCTCGACGGCGCCGAACGAGGCGTCGGCGTTGTGGTGGTAGCCCTGGAAGATGTTGGCGCCCTTGATCAGGATCTCCCCGTCCGGGGCGATCCGAAGCTGCACGCCCGGCAGCGCGCGCCCGACGGTGCCGAAGCGGTGGTCCTCGATCGTGGAGATCGTGGAGATCGTGGAGGTCTCGGTCATCCCATACCCCTCCAGCACCGGCACGCCGCAGGCCCAGAAGAACTCGAGGATCTCGTGCGCGATCGGGGCGGCGCCGGTCGCGGCCTGGCGCAGGTTGCCGCCGAAGATCGCGCGCACGTTTTTGAACAGGCCCTCCTCGGCCTCCTCGAACGGGGCGCGCAGCTCCTCGGGGATCTCCTCATCGCGGGCGAGAATGTCACGCACCTTCGCTCCCAGCTTCAGCGCGGCCTCCGTCTTCGCGCGTTCCTCAGGCGGCTGCGCTTCGATCGCGCCGTGGGCGAGCGTGTAGATCTTCTCGAAGATTCGCGGCACCGAGGGCAGGAAGGTCGGTTGGACCTCCTGCAGCTCACCGACGATCTGCTTCACGTCGCCCCCGAAGTAGGCGATCGTGGTGCCGCGGTCGATTGCCCCCAGCTGGATCAACAGCGCGAGGGCGTGGGCAAGCGGCAGGAACAGGTAGGCGACCTCCTCCTCGCGGATCTGGCCCACCTCGCGCACCATGTCCACCACGGCGCAGTAGTTGCCGTGGGAGAGCACGCAGCCCTTCGGCGGCCCGGTGGTGCCGGAGGTGTAGATGAAGGTGTACGGGTCCTCCGGGGTG
>JBEKYV010000529.1:0-2707 GCA_049510515.1 Solirubrobacteraceae bacterium
CGCAACCCCGAGACCGGCGAGGTGATCCGCCCGCCGTCGGCGCCGACCTTCGGGCAACTGCACAACCTGCGCTCCCAGATCCGGCAGAGCACGGATTTCTACCGGCTCAACTCGGACATCAAGAACGGTACGTTCAAGTTCTTCGCGCGCCGCGTCGACGAGGTACTGCACGACCCGCAGGCGGTCCCCGAGCTGCGCGCCGCGGCCGAACAGCTCGACCGCGCCGACGCCTTCTACCGCGAGAACATGCCGATCTTCGAGGCCCAGCAGATCAAGACGATCATGAAGGGCCTGGAGGCGGGTGAGCCCGCCGACCCCAAGGTGCTGTATCGGGCGGTGGTGAAGGAGGGGCACACCGATCTCACCAACCGCATCCGCGAGATGGTGGGGCCGAACCTGTGGGCCGGCGTGCGCGCCGCCGACGTGCAGGAGATCATGGACGCCAGCCGCTCCCTGGTGCCGGGGCAGGTGGACGGCCGCGCGTTCACCCGCGAGGTGCTGGAGCGCTACCGCTCGGGTATCCTGCAGTCGGTGCACGGCCCCGACGTCACGGCGCGACTGCTGCGCCAGGCGCAGGACGTCGCCATGCTGGAGGGGCGGCTGCCGGTGGCGGTGCGCCCCGGCGACACCCTCACGCAGGCGATCGATCGTGCGCAGCGCGCCGCGCAGGAAGCCAAGGCGGCCGCCAAGCAGGACCCGCTGGCGACGCTGAACCGCGAAATGCGTCAGATCGAGGTGGAGGGCAAGCGCGAAGCGGCCGCCGCGCGCGGGGCGCGCCGCGCCGAGCCGCTGGGTTTCCTCTACGAGCCGACCACGGGCGCCGCCGAGGCGGTCGACCGTATCCTCAAGAGCGAGGACCTGATCCTGGCGTCGGCGGCCAAGTTCGGCGAGGGCTCGCCCGAGTTCAACATGCTGCGGCAGACCTGGGCGCAGCGGCTGCTCCAAGGCACCCTGCAGCCCGGCGAGCGGCTCGCCAAGACCTCGGCCGAAGTGCAGCGCATCATGTTCCCGGGGGTCACGCTCGAGCAGGCGCACCTGCTGGCGCGCGAAATGGACTTCCTGATGGCGAACCGCTACGGCATGAAGGGCACGGCGCAGGGCATGAGCGCCATGGCGAAGGTCGAAAACCCGTGGGCACACATCGCCGGGCGCGGCGGCACCATCGGCAAGATCATCGCGGCCCCGATCAATATCATCCCGGGCAGCGGGGCGGCCGGCCGCTTCATCCTGGGCGAATACTACGCCCTGATTCGCAAGCTCGCGACGTCGCCCGCCACCCTGCGCTGGCTGGAGCGCGGCCTGACCGGCGATCCCGAGCAGAAGGCCGCGGCGCGCACCTTCCTGCAGCGCTACGGGGCCGCCATGGGAGCAGGCGCGGGTGAGGCGATGGAGCAGCGGCCGCGACAATGACCTTCCGCGAAACCTGTGATCGCCTCGCCCTCATGGTCGCCCAAGAGGCGCTAGAAGAGAGTAATAGCGCACAAGAACGCTTAGATGCGCTCAAAGTGCTCACGGGCTACCTTTCGGCCATACAGCGCGCGAAGCCGTCCGATCCGCTCCCCGCGGCGAACGGTTTCGCCGCCATCGCGACCATCATGGCACAAAGAGAGGCCCCGGATGACGACGCCGACGCTGGTGAAGCCGGGGTTCGAGCCGGTTCCTGACGACCCGCCTGCTCCCCCCAAGGAGCAGGCCATCGCGATCTCGATGCTCACCCTCGGGCTCAAGGCCCTCTCCCAGCGCTTCGTCACCGCGCTCGCCGACCTGTTCTGCCTGTTCGCCCTGCTGCTCGGCTGGCACCTGTGGCTCCAGGTCCCGCAACCCGACACCCACCAGCTCATCTGGCTCGGTCTCTACGCGGCGTTCGCGCTCGCGGCGTGCGTGATCGTGAGGCGGCGATGAAGGCGATCGCCCTCGTCATTCTCACGATCCTGGCGTTCCTCGCCGCGTGCCTGCCGGCGGACGCGCAGAACGTCAATATCAACTGCTACGGCAGCACGGGCTGGGCGCCGTGCAACGGCGCTCCCGCAGGTGCGACGTTCATCACCGGCAACGCGACCGGCACGACGGGGGCGGTGGTAGGCACGCTGACGGCAGTTGCGGGCAAAACGACCTACATCTGCGGATTCGACGTGTCGGCGATCGGCGGCACCGCGGCGGTGGGGCCGGTCACGATTGCCGGCACGATCACGGCATCGCTGACCTATCAGCTGGCAAGCTCAACCTCGGGTAACACGCTCGGCCGCACCTTCACGCCGTGCA
Organism: Solirubrobacteraceae bacterium; assembly: GCA_049510515.1. Classification (GTDB taxonomy): domain Bacteria; phylum Actinomycetota; class Thermoleophilia; order Solirubrobacterales; family Solirubrobacteraceae; genus Palsa-744. The sequence goes on from JBEKYV010000529.1 coordinate 2,263, forward strand.
TCCCGGCGAGCGCCCCCAACACCAACATTACGATCACCACCACGGCGGACGGCACCGCCTCGGGAGTTGCAGTCAATTCCTACGGCTATAACCAATAGGTGTGCTGAATGGCTAATCCCAACACGCAACTCATCGGTGCAATCAACCAGATCGGGAGCCTTGCGGTGCAGGCGGTCGCGCTGCAGCAGGCGATCGATGCCCTGAATGCGCAATATTCGTTGCAGTCATGGGGAACGCTGACGAGCCAGCTGACAACGATGGCGCAGGGCGCTGATGGCCTCCCGGGCGTCAACGATGGTTCGCCGAACGCGGCACATCCGATCAGCACCAACACGCCGCCGGGATACGGCCTCAACCGGGCCGTGACCGCGTTGCAGGTGGCGGACGAAATCTCCGGCCAGTTTCCGGGCGGTGTTTGCTTCGTTGCACTGTCGGCGATTGGGGA
>JBEKYV010000053.1:0-11890 GCA_049510515.1 Solirubrobacteraceae bacterium
GGCGGGGCGAACGAGGTGCTGGTGACGCAGGAGCCCGCCGGCGGCACCCGTCTGCCGACCGCGCCCGCGGTCATCGTCGCGCACCTCAGCTGAGTGACCGATTCCGCCGGCGACTGATCTGCCGGGCTCCCTGGTGCGAAGTAACCGGGTACGCATCGGACGGCGCAGGCGGATCGACTCCGCTGCCGCAACAACGTCGCCTCCACAACACAAATGACAAGGGAGTTGCACACATGCCCAGCAAGATCAACCTGCAGGAGATCGACGTCGACGGCGCGGTGACGGAAGCCCACGCCGAGGCGATCGACGGGCTCGAGCACGGGGACACGCGCCTCGGCTTTCTACGCAAGACCGCGATCGCGGGCGCCGGCGCGATGAGCGCCGGGGCCGTTTTGGGTGCCCTCGCCACACCGGCGCTTGCCGCAGGTGCCGGACGGCCCCCGGCGAGCTATGGCAAGGGCGACGTCGGAATCCTCAACTACGCGCTGACGCTGGAGTACCTGGAGGCCGCGTTCTACAACGGCGCGAGCGCCGCCAACATGTCCCTCAGCGGGCAGGCCAACGCGTTCCTCAAGGTAGCCACCCGCGACGAGAACGCGCACGTCAAGTTCCTCAAGGAACACCTCGGCTCGAAGGCCGCCAAGGAACCGAAGTTCGACTTCAAAGGCGCCAACACCAGCCCCTCGATGTTCATGGCGACCTCCGAAGTGCTCGAGAACACGGGCGTCCACGCCTACTCGGGGCAGGCACTGAACATCAAGTCACCCGCCTACGTCAAGGCGGCGCTCTCGATCCTCACGATCGAGGCCCGCCACGCCAGCGTGATCGGGTTGCTCAACGAACCGGACGGCAACGACATCACCCCCGACGGCCCGTTCGACACGCCCTACACGGCCAGCAAGGTGCTGGCGGCTGTGACGGGCACAGGGTTCATCGTCTCCTAGCAGCCACACCATGTTCTCGTCCATACCGGTGGCCGTCGGCAAAGTCGGCCACGAGGAGCGGCTCAGCTTCGTCGATCACCTCGACGAGCTGCGCTCGCGCCTGATCGTCTCGTTGGCGGTGCTCGCGGTGGCGTTTGGCTTCTGCCTGTGGCAGAACCACACGCTGCTGCGCATCGTCAACCGGCCGCTGGAACACCAGACGCAGAAACGGGTGCGCGCCGGGAACGGCCCGCTCGGCGCGACCTACACGGTGCAGCAGGGTGCCCGCTCGATCGGGGTGCAGCTGGAACGCGTGGTGGGGGCGCTGGAGCGGCCGGGCAGCGGCGCGAGCGCCGCCACGCGCACGACCCTGCAGGGTGTGAGGCCGCGGCTGCACAGGGCGATCTCGCGGCTGTCGGCGGCGCCGCAGGGCAACAAGCCGGTGACCCTCGGCGTCGGCGAGCCGTTCACGGCGACGCTCGGCGTCGCGCTGCTGTTCGCGCTGATCCTCGCGCTGCCGATCATCCTCTATGAGCTGTACAGCTTCATGCTCCCGGCGCTCAGGCCCGAGCACCAGCGCGTGGTCTCGCCGCTGATCCTGGCGGTGCCGGTGCTGTTCGTGGTGGGGGTGATGTTCGGTTACTTCGTGGTGCTGCCCGCCGCGCTGCGCTTCTTCGAGAACTTCAACAGCGACCAGTTCAACGTGCTCGTGCAGGCCGGCCAGTACTACCACTTCGCCGCGACCATCCTGCTGGCGATGGGGCTGGTGTTCCAGGTGCCCGTCGCGATCCTCGCGGCCACCCGTGCGGGCGTCGTCACCCCGCGCCAGCTGCGAGCGCACCGCCGCTACGCGATCCTCGCGTGCGGCGCGGTGGCGGCCTTCCTGCCCGGCGACGCGATCACCCTGCTGCTGGAGACGGTGCCGCTGTACATCCTCTTCGAGGGGAGCGTGCTGCTGGCCTCGCTGTTCGAGCGGCGGGTGGCGCCTTCTCGGTGAGAGCAAGCCTCCCTACACAGCTCGTGTACTACACGGTTCGCCCTCGATCGCGGGCAGTGTGGCCTGGTAGACGATGTAGTCGCCGTCGAGTTGGGTGACGCGGACGAACCCGGCGCGGGTGATAAGTCGCAGCGACTTCGTGTTCTGCTTGGCGGCCATCGCGAGCATCCGTTGATAGCCGTCGCGGGCGGCGAAACGAAGGGTTTCTTCAAGTACCGCGGCGCACAGCGGACGTGAGGGCCGCATGCGCAGCCAGGCTCCCTGGATGTCCTCGTGGACGGCCAGCACAACGAGGTCGGCCGTCCGGAGATCGTGGGCCCGCTGCGCAACAGAGACCGCGACTAACTTGTCCCCTTCCTCGAAGAGCAAGACCCTGGTCCTGTGGATGATTGCCGCGGGCGTGCCGAGCACCGACGGCACTCGGCGGATGACCTTGGCCGCGTCCTGCACATACCACGGGCGGTGTCCACAGCGAAACGATTTGATCGCCTCGGCGTCGTCTGCGCCCGCGATGCGAACCGTGGGCGGTGCGAGCAGCCTGCGAGCCACCGCGGCTAACGCCAGGCAAGGCTTGGGCCGATCAGCGCGAGCGGGCGAGCATCCGCGGCGCGATCGAGCAGATCATCCAGGCCAGCCGGCAGCCGCGGACGAAGATCGCCGAACGGGTCAGCACGCAGCTCCACCGCCGGCACATCCGACCACGCCGGCTCGACGACCGTCCACAGCGCACCCTCTCCTAGCGACTCCACCCGTACGCTCAAAGGGCTACCGAGAGCGATCGGAGCGGGTGGGAGCACCGATGCCGGGAGGGTGTAGCGCTCGCCCTCGCCAGAAAGGACTTCCGCCGTCTCACCGTCGATCCGCACGACCGTTCCCACGATCGTGCTTACACCGATGTCGGCCAGCGCCTTCCCGAGCGCGCGCCGAGCTTTGGCGACACTGCGCGCGAGCGCATCAGCCGGACGGCGATCGCCGCGCACGACGCGACCATAGATACCGTCCAGGTCGAGCTCGCCGACATCGTCCGGGGTTTCGCGCTTCGCCACCTCCGCCAGACGCAGTGCCGGCCCGCTTGCCTCGAGCTTCGCGGCACGAGCAGCCAGCCGACGAGCGAGATCGGGGCGCTGCTTGCGATACGCCGTCGCAGCATCACGGTTCAAAGCACAGAACGCCGTCACAGTGCCGTTGACATGGCCCCCGCGGCGTGGCTTTACCTCAATGCCGCCACTGATGAAACCACCCTGCTTGAGACGACGAAAAGCGCTGTCCCTCGCCCGGCCCGCCGGGTCAAGCGCAAGCAGGACCTCATCCCTGGAGAGCAATGGACGCTCGGTCAACATGGCCAGAGCATAGCATCTCTGACACGTCATTTCAACGGCTCAGCCCCAGCGTGGCTGGGCGCCTCACCCACGCCAACGAAGATGTCCGGGCAGCCCACCCCAAGAACCCCCACCAAGCGCCCCCACCAACGCAAACGGCGCCCCCCGAGAGAACCCGAGAGGCGCCGCTTGAACTACCGACCCAGGGATGTGGCGAAGCTACCTACTTCTTCCTGTGCGCACTTGAGTGCGACGCAGGACAGGGTATCTTCGTCGAGGTGCTCGTGGAGGACCCGTCTTCGAACGTGAAGGAGGCCGAGAACGGGAAGCCGCCGCGCGGGCAGTGTTCCGGCACGCCGATGCCGAGCGGTTTGAAGTGCACGAGCTTGCCGTGCACGTGCTTTTCGTAGGTAATGCCTTCAGGCCCGATCGACGCTTTGACGCTGAGGATCGCAACGTTGTTGCCGCCCGGCACGCTGGGGATCGGCGGCACCAGCGTCTGCAGCTGGGAGCCGAAGGGCGCGCCGGCCGGCTGGACTTCGCCTTTGAAGACCAGCTGCGCGGAGACCGGGGTCTTGCCGTTGGCGTAGAACAACACGACGATGTTGCCGTTGCTGGAGGGCCCCATCACCGCCTGGATTTCGGGCAGCTCGGTGCCGGAGCCGTTGCCGAACGGCACTTCCACATAGGCGCTGCCGAACCCGAGCCGCGAGTTGATGGGGCAGCCGGCGAGCCCTTCCTTGGCGAGCGTTTCCGGCTGACAGATCGCCAGCCCGAGCGTGGTCTCCGCGTAGTTCATGCCGGCGGGCATGTGCAGGTCGATGCTGTTCAGCGGCGGCGGCGCGAGCCCTTCGGTTGTGGTGATATCGAACGAGAAGCTGAGCGTGGTGCTCGCTCCCAGCCGATCGGGCGAGAAGGCGGTGTGGAGCGTCGCCTTCTCCGAGGCCTTGGCGGCGGCGCCGGCCGGCAGGCAGGCGCAAGCCAGCAGCGCCGCCGACGCCGCGAGTGTTCTCATCTTGAGCATGTCTTCCCCCCGACCCGCGTCAGGAGGAGAAGTTGCCGTTGACGTGAACGGTCATCGAGTCGTTGGAGCGCTGGATCGTCCCGGTGAAGCTGATCCCGGAGCCGTGGGCGCCGGAGTAGCTGCCGCTGCCATGGGTGATCGTCATCGTGCCGGAGAAGCTCGCGGTGCCGCCGTTGGTGCGGTAGTCGCCGGAGGCCTTGCCGGTGATCGAGCCGCCCTTCGGGTTGACGGTCAATTCAGCTGTGACTTTATTTGTGTTGACGACGTCCAGATGCACGGTGATGGGGCCCGAGATCGAGCCGCTGGCGCTGCCGGACTCGTACAGGTTGAACCCGTGTTTGGAGGTCTTGTGCAGGTTGCCGCTGTCCTTCAGCGAGACGGTGCGTGCCGCGTGTGCGGCAGAACCCGAGGCGCCGTCAACGCCGATGGTTAGGGCAAGTGGGGCCGCGGCGACCGCGAAAGCGCCTCCAACGGCAAGGGTACGACGAGCAAAGCTTCTCATAACCACGATCCTCTCCTCCACAACTCTTTTGATGTAGACCCCAGGCTAGAACCTAGCACCCTACTGGCCCGCTGGGCTTTTCGTCAAGACACTGTCTATTACATCCGCCATACGATCAAACCCATCGCGGGCAGGCAAGTTGCGGACACAGCAGCGCATTGGATGAAAAACTAGCGCTTACAAGCGTCTGTGTCGAGAGCGGGCCTCAAGGATTCCGGGAGGGCGTCGATAGTCGGAGGTATGCCCGATGCCGCCCAGGACCTGCGACGCCTCGGCGAAGCCCTGAAACGGGACACCGGCGAGGTCGTCGCGAGGCTGCAGCGCCGCTCCGCGGAGTCGGGCCAGACGCTGGACAAGCTGGTGGAAGACAGCTTCGCGCGCGTCGGCTCGGTGTCGACGATCGCCGTGGCGCGCTGGATGGCCGGCGACGGCGAGGAGGTCGCCCGCGAGGTTGGCAGGGAGTCGTGGAAGATCTTTGGCCAACTGGCCGCCCAGCGCGCGGCGCCACTCAACGAGGTGACCAAGCGCTGTTTGCGCTGGCGCGACGCCGCCGAGGAGGTGGTGCTGGAGCACGCGCGGGCGCTTGAGCTCCAAGCGGAGGTACGCGAGAAGGCGCTGGAGATGCTGCAGCGCAGCCTCGACGTGACGCTGGTGAGGATGTGCGAGTCCTTCGAGCAGGAGCGCAGGCGCGCCCACGAGGAGCTCTCGCGCCGCCAGGACGAGCTGGTGTTCCTGGCGACCCACGACCCGCTGACGGGCCTGCCGAACCGCACCCTGATACTGGACCGGGTGGAGCAGATGCTGGTGCGCTCGCGCCGCAGCCAGACCCCGGTCGCCGCGCTGTTCATCGACCTCGACAACTTCAAGGGCATCAACGACACGCTCGGTCACGGCGCCGGCGACCGCCTGCTGCAGGCCGTCGCCGCGCGCCTCGGGCACACGATCCGCGAGACCGACGCGCTGGGGCGCCTCGGCGGCGACGAGTTCGTGGTCATCGCCGAAGGAATGTCGCTAGCCGCCGGCCCCGAGCTGATCGCCGAGCGCCTGCTGGAGGCGCTGGCGCCGCCCTTCCGCCTCGACGAGGACCACGCCAAGCTGGCGGTGACGGCGAGCGTGGGGATCGCGATGGGCCCGCGCGACTCAGCCGACGAGCTGCTGCGCGACGCCGACGTGGCGATGTACCGCGCGAAGTGGGACGGCAAGAACCGCTTCGTGGTGTTTGAGTCGACGATGCACGACGCGGTGCAGAGCCGCATGGAGCTCGAGATGGACCTGCGCGAAGCGCTGCAGAACGAGCAGTTCTTCCTCGTCTACCAGCCGACCTTCGACCTGCAGGACATGAGCCCGACGGGCGTGGAGGCGCTGCTGCGCTGGAACAGCCCGCGCCGCGGCGTGGTGCAGCCGGATGACTTCGTGCCGCTGCTGGAGGAGACGGGGATGATCGCCGAGATCGGTGGCTGGGTGCTGCGCGAGGCCTGCCGTCAGAGCGCGAGCTGGCGCGAGAAAGGCCACACGATCGGGATGTCGGTGAACGTCTCCGCGAGGCAGCTGGACACCGACGAGTTCATTACCAACGTCCGCGACGCGCTGAAGGAGAGCGGCATGGACCCCGCGATGCTGACGCTGGAGATCACCGAGACGACGATCATGCGCGACACCGACCTGACGGTGAGCCGCCTGAAGAAGGTGAAGGAGCTGGGCGTGAGGATCGCGATCGACGACTTCGGCACCGGCTACTCCTCCCTCTCCCACCTCCAGCAGTTCCCGGTGGACGCCCTGAAGATCGACCGCTCGTTCATCGCCCGCCTGACGCAGAGCCCCGAAGGCGAGACGCTGATCCGCACGCTGGTGCAGCTTGGCAAGGCGATGTCGATCGAGACGCTAGCCGAGGGCATCGAGCGCCAGCACGAGCTGGATTTGCTGCAGGACGAGCAGTGCGACAGCGGCCAGGGCTTCCTCTTCGCTCGCCCCCTCGACGCCGCCACGGCGGAGGCATTCTTCCGCACCTGGCGCGGCGATCTCGCGGAGGCGTTCGCACAGGAGGCGTTGTAGGGGGGCAGGGGGGGTGCGCGTCCGCGCGCCGCGTCGCACGTCCCACCCGCCGGGGCGCGGGGCTTCCCTGCCCCGCGACCAGCCGGGTGAACTCAGGCGGCCACGTCGTGCGGTTGGCTCGGCCAAGCGCCGGTGCGGACGCGCTCGTAAAGGGTGTCCGGGGCGAGGTCTGCCCCGCCCGGCCAGCACACGGTTCCCGTCTCGGGATCGACGGTGACCTCGGCGAAGCCCGTGGGGGTCTGGGCGTACTCGAACACCGGGCCGTGCATTCGATCCAGCACGTGGACCTCGCCGGTCACGCCATCCGCAAACGTGAGCCGCAGGACGCCGTGGCGCGGCACCATGGCATGGGTTATGTCCGGGGTAAGGCCGATCATCGCAGTGGCTCGATCTCACTCAGTGTTGCACCTTCGCGCGCTCGGCGCCAGTTCTCGCCAAGCTCTTTCGCGTGCATCTCAGCCCATGCGAGCACAAGTCGGAGCTCTCGACGCGGCAGGTCGTTCGCCAGGACCTCCAGCGTGTCGATCCGGACCTTGGCGCTATGTCCCGCGGCGCGGGCATGGAAGTGGGGTGGACCGTGGTCATCGAAGTACATCGTGATCGTGATCCCAAGGAAGCGGCTTATTGTCGGCATCCGCGCAGATATTGGCAGGTCAAGACACTGCCGTTCGGCGACGCCTCAGCGTCGTGCCCCTCAGCGGGCTGTGGGCCTGAGAGTGGGACCCTTGCTGTTGGGGTATTGACAAGCCCGAACGGGTGGTGTACGGTTGCCGTTGTCATGTCGTCCCCATGGTGGGGCGTCAGGGTCAACATAGGATCAGGTTTGGGTCGTCGCACCCCGTGGTTGACTGTCAAGCGCGAGCGGGGCGCCGAATGGGAGTAGGGACTGGGTCGCAACGGATGAGGGAGTTGGTGTAAGCGTGGTTTCGAGAGGGAGAAACGTGATGGGAGTCATCGCACGTACCCGTGAGGGTGATGCTAGATGCGCCAGCTTGGCGCTGTCGCATCTCTCTCTCTCTCTCTCTCTCTTCGTCTAGGGGCCTCGAAGCAAAATGCGGTAGCCGCCTAGCTTCGAGGCGCAGGTTCGGCCCTCCGTGTGGGGGTGGGTCTTCCACGGCCGCCGGGGTCGCTGGTGGCTCTGCGTGGGGGGCGGCGTGATGGCTGCTCCCACCAAGCGGAGGCCGGCCGCGGCGCGCACGCGGGTCGCGCGTCCACGGGTGGAGCGCTCCCATGCGCAGGTGGCGGATATCCAGCGCTCGCGGCTGTTGGCGGCGGCGGTCCGCGCGGTCGATGAGCTGGGTTGGGCGAACACGACGGTCGCGGATGTCGTGGCGCGCTCGCGGGTGTCACGGCGCACGTTCTATGAGCTGTTCGCCAACCGCGAGGAGTGCCTGAGTGCGGTGCTGGAGGACATCCTCGGCACGCTTGCCGTGGAGCTGGCGGGCGCGGGTGTGGAGGGTGTGGAGTGGCGTGTGCGGGTCCGCCGGGGCCTGTCGGTGATTCTTGGGTTCTTCGACCGTGAGCCCGTGCTCGCGCGGGTGTGTGTGGTGCAGGCGTTGAGTGGTGGCCCGGAGGTTTTGGAGCGCCGCGAGGAGGTCCTCGTACAGCTCGCGGGCGTGGTGGATGGGGGCCGCGATGCCGGCAGGCGTGGTGTGGAGTGCACGCCGTTGACGGCGGAGGGCCTGGTCGGTGCGGCGCTGGGGATCGTCTACGCGCGGCTGCTCAAAGGGCAGCGCCAGCCGCTCACCGAGCTGCTGGGCGAGCTGATGGGGATGATCGTGCTTCCCTATCTCGGGCCGGCGGCCGCGAGGCGCGAGCAGACGCTCCCCGCGCCGACGGTGGTGACGCCCCGTACCGCGCAAAGGCCGGCATGGCCCGCGCGTGCGGCGAGCGACCCGCTGGAGAGCGTCCCGATGCGCCTCACGTACCGCACCTCGCGGGTGTTGGATGGTGTGGCTGAGTTGACGGCCCGGGGTTCAGCTCCGAGTAACCGCGAGATTGGGGATTACGCGGGGATCCAGGACGCGGGGCAGGTCTCGAAGCTTCTACGGCGCCTGGAGCGCCTCGGGCTGCTGGCGAACGGTGGCCTGGGGCACGCCAAGGGCGAGCCGAACGCTTGGCGGCTCACCGCGCAAGGTGAGCTGGTCGCGCGGAGTATCCGCTCGCATTCGCGCTCTGAGAGCGAGGCTGCGTAGATGGTCGCCCACTCCCAATTCGGTGTTGCTTGTCGTCCCGCGCCCCTCGGCGCATCGTTGTTCATCGATCGAGGGGGTCTCCCCTCTGTGTTGGAGGAGGAGATATGTCTGTAGGTGCTCGTCGGTCACTGTCGGCTGGGGTGGTCTCGCTGTGCGCGGTACTTGGGCTGTTGTTGGTGCTCAGCGCTTCGGCGCTGGCCGCTGGGCCTCCTGAAACGCCCGTGAACGAGACGGTGAAGGAAATCACGGCGACGTCGGCGACGGTGGAAGGCGAGTTGAACCCGGGTAAAGGTGGTGAAGTCGGTGAATACTTCGTTGGTTGGCGGCTTGAAGGCTCAACCAGGTGTAATGCGTCGTATCAGACCACTTTTCCTGAACCGCCGGAAGTCGCGTTGGGTTTCAAGGAAGAACATGTGAAAGTGAAGGTAACCGGCTTCGAAGCTGACCAGACGATCACGCTCTGTCTGGTGGAGCGCAACGCGCAGGGTGAAGAAGCCGTCGGGGCGCCCGTGGAGTTCAAAACGCTGGCTGCGCCACCCACGGTCGTCAGCGAGGGCGTGTCCTCGCCGAAAGCGAAAGAAGCGACGCTCGAAGCGGTGCTTGACCCGAACGGAGAGGAAACGAAGTACTCGTTTGAGTATGCGACCAAGGCGACCGGGGAAAAGCTCGAAGGCACGATCGTGACGATCCCGGGAAAGGCGCCGATTCCAAGCTACCACGGCGCTGACGTGGGAGTCAACGTTTCGACGGGCGCCGTTCTCGCGGCGGGCACGACCTACTACTACCGGGTGCTCGCCGAAAACGAACAGAGCAAGAAAGAAGGCAAGCCGGCTGACGGCAAGGTGGAAAGTTTCACGACGGCGATACCCCCGGAAGCGCCGGCGGGCGAGGAAGCGAAGCCGGTGACGGGTTCCACGGCAACGCTCCACGGGGTGTTGAACCCGAACAGGGAAGGGAACCCCGGCTCCTACGAGTTCCGCTACCGGCAGTCCGGCACGGAGTGCGAGGGTGGCCAGTCGGGGGAAGAAAAGTCGACGCCGTCCGTCGAAGCGACGGGGCACTCACCGGAGCCCGTGGAAGCGGAAGTAGCGGGCCTGCTGCCGGCGACGACCTACACGTTCTGCCTGCAAGCCACCAACGCGGCGGGGGAAACGACGCTGGGTGCGCCGGCAACCATTGTGGATGGAGCGGTGCGGCGCGTGTTACAGCTCTCCGAAGATGGCTCGTATGTTTATTTTCTTTCGTCGGAGGTGTTGACGGGCGCCGGTGGCGAACCGTTGCGCAACGGTCTGGGCAGCGAGCCGCTCGCTGGCGAAGAAAACCTGTATCTCTGCCCGGCCGCGAAGCGCAAGAAGGCTGCGAAGAGGAGGAAGGCAAAGCACGCGAAGCGGTCTCGATCTGCCGGTGTCTGAACTCCCAGGTCTGCCGGGTTGTGAGTTCATCGTGATCTGCCGGATGTGTTCCGGCGCCGGTCAGTATGTCAGGGTGAACCGCGGGCGCTCGAAGCTGATGCCGAAGTTCGCAAAGAAGTCCGCCTGTCCCCACAGTGGACTGGTGACGTGCTCCAGAAAGATCACGTCGAGGTCGAAGATGCGTCCCCACGGACGCCCATCGTCTTCGCCGGGTGCCTCGAGCACCTGCGCGCGGATCGGGACGAGCGAGGTCAGGCACGGGATGGCGCTGCCGTCGGCTACGACCACTCGTCCCTCCGCCTCTCGCAGGTCGCCCGCTCCAAGCCCAAGTTCCTCGGCGTTTTCCCTGGAGAGCACCGTGCGGCCGGCGCCCGAGTCGACGATGCCCGCGAAGTCGACCTGTGGTCCGCCCTTTGCCTGAATCCTCAGATCCAGCGACGGCACGCCATCGGGATCGTACGGGAAGCGACGACGCGGCAACGGATCGGCCCGCTAGAGGGCGTAGATAGGCGACACCGGGACGTGGAAGAAGATTACTTCCGTGCGCCGGTGGCCGAACTCCTCACGGAGTTCAGCAGCGGTGTCCCGCACGGCGAGGATCCTGCCCCCGCGCAAGGCAAGCCACTTCCCGCGGTGCTCGTAGGCCTCGGGCGGAATCGGCGAAGGCGAGACCCGGTCGTCGTCGGGCCTCTGGTCGGGGTCCACGTAGCCAAGCGGCACGGAGAAAAAGTCATCCATGGCTATATCGTAGCGTCTGGCTGGCGACGGAGGAGCAGCCTGGCTGGATTGCCCGGGGGTTGGTGGGGAAGCCCACCTGTTGGAGTATTGACAAGCCCAAACGCGTCCGAGGAGGCAGCCATGATATGCTGTCATGGTCATGACAAAGCGTCTTGTGATCTCTGCCGGTGGTCAGGTCTCAGTGCCGGCTTCTGTTCGCAAGCGGTGGGGGACGCGCACGGTGCTGGCGGAAGATCGTGGAGACCAGCTCATTCTGCGCCCGGCGCCTGACGATCCGATTGCCGCGGTGCGCGGTATCTTCGCGGCCGAGATGAGCGGCGGGGCGAATGTCGATGAGCTGCGCGCCGCGGGGCGCGCCGAGGACGCGGAGCTCGAGCGCCGCCACGCGCGCCGGCGGTGATCGTACTCGACGCCTACGCGCTGACCGCGCTTCTCGCCGGGGAGCCGGCGGCGAGCGAGGTCGGAGAGCTGATCGGCGGTGCGGGCGCGGCGGTGACTGTCCCCAATCTCGCTGAGGCAGCCGATCGCTTGGCGCGCATTCATGGAATCGCCGTCGAGCGCACTCGCGCGGCCGTCGAAACGCTCGAGCAATCCACCAACCTCCGCGTGCTCCCAGCGGAGCGCCCTCACGCCTGGCGCGCCGCGGAGCTGCGTACCAGGCACTACCACCGCACTCGCTGCCCCCTGTCGTTAGGCGATTGCCTGCTGCTGGCGATGGCCGGCACGGG
>JBEKYV010000530.1:0-2699 GCA_049510515.1 Solirubrobacteraceae bacterium
CGACGCCCTCACGAACGCCGACGCATGACTCAGGGCCATCGTGGATCGCTACTCCTTCGACGTAGAGAACTTCCATCTCCTTCCTCATGCCGGTTTATCCCGGCGCTCCGAGTGGGTCGGCATCGCTCGCCCACCAGCCCTGCTACTGCCGGCACGTCTCGCGGACAACGCTCACCGGGCGTGGCGAGCGATCAAAGAGCGGGAGCGAAAGCGGTCACAAACGCGCGACACACCCCGCACGGCTTTGGCACTCGGGCTCTTCGCTGCACGCAATGTTCCTGAGGAAGCGCACGACGGGCAACATCAGCTCACGCAAGTTTACCCGTCATCTATTGACATTATCTCGACAACAGTTACACTCAAATAGTCAGCTTACACGGAAGAACTGACACCCTCCCCACCCGTCATGCACCGCGACGCCACGGAAGCCGGGCAGCACACCGGCATCGCGCATCGCCTCGAGGCCACGCTTGCGATGCGCACTCAACAGTGTCAGCGTCTCGGTCGAGGCCGAGTGGATCCAGTGCAATCTGCCCTCGATCCGCCCGCCGGTCTCATCGAAGTGCGCGACCTCCGCGCCGGCGAGCTGTGAGCGGATCTCCTCCAGGAACTCCTCCAAGCCCTCGGCGCCTTGGGCGACGAACGCCTGCAGAGTCGCGACCGAGATCGGCGCGTTAGCCCAATCGGACAGGATCTCCGCCGCCCGGTCATACGGCAGATGCTGATATGCGACCAGGTAGAGCCCCAGCGCCCGGATCCGCGGCCCGTAGCACGTCGGCGCCGTCACGCCCTCCGGGAAGCTCGAGCTGGTCAAATGCCCGCACTCACAGCTGCGCTTGTGGATCCAATGCTCGACACACTCAAGGCTTGGCATCTGCGGCAGGTCGAACACCTGCCGCGATTGGGACTCCACGATCGGCGCATCGGACAGGTCTCGCCCGCAGCACTCGCAGCGCTCCACCGCATGCAAGACAGCACGATCGGGATCCTCGCGACGCTCGAGATGATGACCCTGATGGCCGGGCTGACCGCCCGGCCGCCGACCCGACCGACGCCGCAGACTGCGGTTTTTGTTCACCGTCGGCTTTGCATACCCGTCCGAGGACGGCGGTTTAGAGGAGTTCCGCGAGCTCTGATCCAGCCGCGCTCGCAGCTCCCCGACCAGCGCCTCAAGCTCGGCGATACGCGCCGCCTGCGCTGCGACCAGCGCCTCGAGCTCGCGATACGACGGGGGTCGTGAAATTTCGGTTGCAATCGGCACGCGCACAACATTCCCTGCGCGCCCTCGCAATCCTCCCCAAGCGCAGTCAACCCGATCCGTGGCAGACGCCGAAGCGATCCGTGGCAGACGCCGAGGACATCCGAGCGGTCCGCTATCAAGCCACCAATGACCGACGAGCAGACCACCCAGCGCGTCCACGAGCTGCGCGCTCAAGGACTCTCACCCACGGAGATCGCCCGCAGTCTCGGCATCAAACCCGCGATCGTGGCCGACCTCGTCCGCAAGCTGGCCGCCAATAGGGACGCCGCCGACATCAGCACCGAACGCATCGACTGCCTGCTCAACACCGGTTGGAGCACCGGCCTGATGATCAATGGCCACCCTGAATGGCACGACCCGGGCGCTGATCAGAGCACCGGCGGGCTCGTCACCGCGCTCGTGGCGCGCAGGCGCCATCACCGCCGCAGCGCCTCCGTGTGCGTCTACCTACTCGACGTCTACTGCCTCGGCGTCAAGAACGCGATGGGACCACACAACCTCGACGATTACCGTCTGCGCCGATTCTCTGAGCAGGTCTTCGGCTATCAAGCCCCACCCATCACCGCGTCGATCGAGCTCGTCCGCGACCTCGTCCTCGGCGCCGCTGAGTACGCCCGTCAACTCGGATTCGCTCCCCACCACGACTTCCAAAAAGCACGCCCCCACCTCGGACCGTGAACCGGCCCAAGCACGATCACGTTCGGACACAACGGCAAACCAACCTACATCTCCGGCCCCTACGACAACCCGGACCACGTCCTCCACACTCTCCGCCGCGCCGTGGGACACAAAAGCTTCAACTACACGATCGGTGCTGACCTCAGCGACCTGCCGCTAACGCTAACCGGCTGACAACCCCACACCCGGCCGGCAGCGACCTGAATAGTTACAAAAAGGACGGATACGCGGCGCTGCAGGCACTCGTCGCCGACTATCTACAGCAAGCGTCCAAGCTCGCAGCGATCCCGCTCGCGTGCTCGCCGCTTGAGCGCTACCTCGAGCACCTCGCATCGCCGGCGCAGTGACCGCGGCGCCGGACGCGCGGCACCTCGGTCGGCGGGCTCGTGGACCAGCCGCGGGCCCCCCGTTCGGGACCGCGAAGCCCGGCGGCCAGCTCGTCACCCGAGCCCGCGCGCGGACCGGTTCGCAGAGCGCCTGGACCGACGCCACGACGCAGCGCAGCGGCCGTCGCGCCTTTAGCCGAGCGCGAGCGGCGCACGTCCGACGGCCAGCGACTCGCGCTGGGGGGTGATCGCGAGCGCGCCTTCCGCGCGTACCGTGTCCCTCGCGGACGCCACCCCGCAGCCAGTCGTGACGGAGCACGTCGCCTTACGACGCCAATACACGACATCCCGTTCGGCAAGCCGGGATCTGATTGAACTCAGATCAACTCAATTGGCTATCGTAGTGCGCGTGGACGACGCATTTCTGACGATCG
>JBEKYV010000531.1:0-2695 GCA_049510515.1 Solirubrobacteraceae bacterium
CTCCTGGGGATAGAACGCCGTGTAGATCTCGGTCGTCGCCAGGTCGGAGTGGCCCATCCACTCCTTGATCGTCGTCTGCGGGATGCCCTTCGCGGCGCAGACCGTTCCGAACGTGTGCCGTAGAGCGTGAATCCTGATGCGCCTGAGCCCCGCGCGCTCCAGCGCCGCGTAGTAGCGCTTGCGCAGCGCATTGCCGTCGACGTGGCGTCCCTGGCTGCCGACGAACACCAGGTCCGCCTCCGACCTCGCGGGCCCCGCCTGCAGGGGCTCGGTGAGCGCCTGCGCGACCTCTGCGGCCATCGGCACCGTGCGCCCCGCTCCCGACTTCGGGGTGCCCTTGGCGTTGCGCACGTAGCTGGACTCGACGTGGATCGCTGAGCCCGCGAAGTCGATCGCGCGCCAGCGCAGCTCGAGCAGCTCGCCGAGGCGCAGGCCGCAGAAGGCGGCGACCATGAACATCGCCGCGTCCTGGCTGTTGCTTTCGGCCGCGGCTCGCACGAGCGCGTGGACCTCGGTGGGGCGCAGGAACTGGGTGGTCGCCAGCGTCCGGTGCTTGCGCACCCGGCCCGGGCGGTCCACCAGCGTGACGGGGTTGCTCGTGATCGCCCCAAGCTTCATCGCCCGCTTCATCACCCCGTTGAGGTTGACCAGGTACTTGCGCTTGGTGCGCGAGCTGGCGGGCGTGAGCTGCACGTGCGTGCCGTCGGCCAGGCGCCGAACCTCGACCCCTGCCGCGCGCCGTTTCCCGGCCTCGGCCGCGGAGATCCTCCGCTCTGCCTGGAAGCCCTCGATCCACTCCTCCAGCCGCTCAGTAGTGATCGCCGACACCCGTGTCTGCCCCCCGAGGTCGCGGCAGATCCGATCGCACACGTTGCCGTAGTCGCCCAGTGTCGAGCGCTTCACCTCGCTGTCGCTCTCGGCCCAGCGCAGCCAGTGGTCGCACGCCTCGCGCAGCGTCATCGCCATCGTGGACGACCTCGCGCGCTTGGCCGGGCGTCTCGGGGCGGCGGTGAGCATGTCGCGCAGCATGTCCTCCGCCTCAGTGGGCGTCAGGTGGCCGTCAGGCTTGGTCCCGTCACGCGCCACCCATCTGACGGCGCCCCTGGCGGTGCGTTTGCCAGAGTCCTTGACCCACGCCGGGCCGAGCCTCCGCTGCCGGCGCCCCTCCGCGTCGCGCACGAGCGCATAGAAGGCGCGGTTGCCGCGCTTGCCCTTGACCTGTAGATGGCCCGTCGGGCGGACCGCGTCCTGCGGGCTCATTCGACCCCTCCTCGCCAGGCGCCGGACCCCCTGGCGATGTCGTCTGTGGAGCTCCGTAGGGGGCCGTCGTGTTCCCTACGTGTTCCCAAATCGCATAAAGCAACTGGACGAGCAGCTTCAAAACCGCTTGAACAAGCCTTATTCTACAGGGGTCGGCGGCGGAATGGCAGAACTTAGGAGCCGGTGGGCGCAAGCCCTTGGGGGTTCGAGTCCCTCCGCCCGCACCTCAACTTACTTGCGCTTGGCAACCGGGCGCGACGGCGCAAGCTGCACGCGCGCGCCCTCCACGACGCCGCCGCGCGCCAGCTCCCGCTCCCTGTGCCGGTTGCGTTCTTGTTGGACGACCCAGAGCCGGATCTTGCGCTCAACTGTTCGTGCCTGTCCGTGCATCGCTCTTCAGCCCTCCTTCTAGGTTGTTCGTATCATCGCCCGCTCGGGGGGCCTTCGCACTGGACCCAGGTCCAAACACGCCCCCGCCCTCTCGGACAGTCGGTCAATGGCAATGCACACCACCTTCGCCGCGCTGGCGGTGCCCAACTATCGACGCTACATCTCAGGTCAGGCGATCTCGCTGATCGGCACCTGGATGCAGATGGCGGCACAGGCGTGGCTGGTGCTGACGCTCACCGGCTCCGCCACCGCGTTGGGGGCGATCGTGGCGCTGCAGACGCTGCCGGTGCTGCTGTTGGGCCCCTACGGCGGGGTAATCGCCGACCGTGTCGACAAGCGCCGCCTGATGGTCGCGCTCCAGTGCCTGATGGGACTGCAGGCACTGGCGCTCGGGCTGCTGACCGTCACGGGCATCGTCGCGGTGTGGCAGATCGGCGCGCTGGCGCTGCTTTTGGGGCTCAACAACGCCTTTGAGAACCCCGCCCGGCAGTCGTTCATGCTGGAGATGGTGGGCGAGGAGTACCTGCGCAATGCCGTCAGCCTCAACTCGGTGCTGGTAAATGTCGCGCGCACGATCGGCCCGGCGGTCGGTGGCATCCTGATCGCCACCGTGGGCACGGGTGTGTGCTTCCTCTTCAACGCCGTCAGCTTCGTGCCCGTGGTGTTCTCGCTGATGACGCTCAACCGCACGGCGCTGCACCCCAGCCCGCCGACCGGTCGCGCTCCCGGCCAGCTGCGCGAAGGGCTGCGCTACATCCGCCGCACGCCCGCGCTCGCCACGCCGCTGCTGATGATGGCGCTGGTCGGCTGCCTCGCCTACGAGTTCCAGGTGTCGCTGCCGTTCATGGCCCATGAGGGGCTGCACGTGGGCGCCGAAGGGTATGGCTTCATGACCGCCGCGATGGGCGTCGGGGCGGTCGCCGGCGGCCTCGTGGTGGCGGCGCGCGGGCGCACGGGGCTGCCGACGCTGATCCTCTCAGCGGCCGGCTTCGCGGCGGTGTTGGCGCTCGCGGCGCTCGCCCCCACGCTGCCGCTGGAGCTGGTC
>JBEKYV010000532.1:0-2687 GCA_049510515.1 Solirubrobacteraceae bacterium
TCCGCACATACCCGTCCGCGCTGAACCGCGCCGGACGCATTTTCGGTGCCGATGACTACGAAGCCGGACTCAAGTACTTGGAAGAAGCGGCTGTCGAGGCCCTGCGACTGTCTGACGGGCGGTTCTGGTGCGCCAGCCTGATCGAGTACGCCGAACTGAGCTACCGGGCGTGGGTGTCGACCGGAAATTCCGGGTTTCGCGCGGCAATTGACGGCAAGGCGGATGCCATCCGCCAGGCTACGTCCGAATACCACTTCGCCGACCTTGTTGGCCGCTGGCTCATCGTGACCGCGAATTTGGCCGTGCGGGATTGGGCGACCGACGCGGACGACGCACTGCTCGATTCGGCGATCCGCGATTATACGGAGGGGTTTCGCTTGCTAGCACAAGGCCAGTTCGGCTCCTCTGGCGCGTCGTCTATCCCGCCGCGATTTGACAACTTCAGTTCAATGTTCGCGTCCCTCCCGGCAGACGTGCGACGGCGTTGGCTAGGCGAGTTGTACCGCTCGTGGCGTACCATCGGGGACGGTTCCACGGCGCTCCTGGCATGCCTCGAACAGCTTTATTGATTCGTGACATAAATCACCATGGCCCGAGCGGGCCAGACGGGAACACGTGTCAATGTCCCAAGTCACGCGCGGCGCTGTCGTGCTCTCGAATGAGGATATAAATGGCGGCGCTGAGTTGTTGCTGCACAATTGCGAGGATTGCGCGTGCGCAGTCAGTAGCAAAGGCGTCACCGCGATCCCCGCGACTTCCCCGGCAGCCGCGCTCGCCGATGACCGCGCATGGACCTGTGCACCCGAGGTCGTTGAGATCCGGCTCGATCCCGGGCACGTGCTGCTCTTTAACCCGGTAGGCGAGGGCAGCCCGGCGGTGGTTAACGAGCTTGCGTACCGCATTTTCCGCCGTTTTACCGAGCCGGTCACAGTGCGCGACGTCGTGGCTGGTCGGCTGGCCGGCGAAGCCGATGATCTCATGACGACTATTGGCCGGCTGTACCAGCTGTCGCTGGTGCAGCCGGCCGGACAGCCCGCACGGCCGGCCTTCGCCGATAGCAGCGTCCTGACCGCCTGGCTGCACGTGACCAACGCATGCAACCTCCGGTGCCCGTACTGCTACGTGCACAAGTCCGCCGAGGGCATGAACGAGGCTACCGGTACCGCCGCCGTGGAGGCGGTTGTCGCATCGGCGGTACGGCACGGGTTCTTTGCGGTCAAGCTGAAGTACGCGGGCGGTGAGGCCAGCCTCAACCACCGGCTCATGGTGCAACTCCACCGGCTGGCCAGGCAGCGCACCGCACAGAACGGGCTGCGGCTCGACGCCACCCTGCTGACCAACGGCGTGGCGCTGCCCATGCCGCTCATCGAGACGCTGCAGGCCGAAGGCATCAAGGTGATGATCTCCCTGGACGGCGTGGGCGAGCAGCACGACAAGCAGCGCCCCACCGTCAACGGCAGGGCATCCTTTCCGCTCGTCGAGGCGACGATCGCGCGGCTCGTCGAGCGCGGCCTCGCTCCTCACCTGTCCATCACGGTCACCAACCGTAATGCGGATGGCCTCGCCGACGTCGTCCGCTTCGCGCTTGATCGGGAACTCACGTTCAGCCTTAACTTCTTCCGCGACAACGAGTGCGCGGCCAGCTTCGCTGACCTCCAGTACACGGAGAACGCCATCATCGAAGCAATGCTGAAGGCCTTTGCTGTGATCGAGGAGCGCCTGCCCCGATGGAGCGTGCTCGGCGCGGTGCTTGACCGGGGCCAGTTGCTCGAACGGCGGCAGCGCTCGTGTGGTGTCGGCCAGGACTACGTCGTCATCGACCAGCGCGGTGGGGTCGCGAAATGCCACATGGAGATCGAGCGGACGCTCGGCAATGTCTTCACCAGCGATCCGCTACGGCTCGTGCGCGCGGACAGGTCGTCTGCGCTGAACCTGGCCGCTGAGGAAAAGGAAGGCTGCAGGAACTGCGCGTGGCGGTATTCCTGCTCGGGAGGGTGCACAATCGCCACATTCCACGCGACAGGAAGATATGATATAAAATCTCCCAATTGCAACGTCTACAAGGCAATTTATCCGGCGGCGCTCAAGCTGGAGGGACTCCGGCTACTAAAGTACGCGACGGCTCGGTAAGGACGGGTGGCCCGAGCGAGGCAATAATTTGTGCGTCCTGGAGCGGCCGCTCTTACTCGCCACCACCGCCAAGAGGATGCCCCAGACTGCGGGAACGTGAGCGGGAGGCCACGGCCCGCAGCGTGCGGGATGAGTGGCTGAAGAGGGAGATCATGTGCGTGTGGGCAGATAAGAAGATAGGCCGCCGTGTCTATGGGGCGCGGAGGTATGGCGGCAGTTGCCGCGGACCATGTCCTGACCGACCCGGACTTCTCGCCCAAGGGAGCGCCCATGAGCAGCACGAGCCAGCGCTACGACGATCTGAATGCGCTGTTTGTCAATTGCACCCTGAAACCGTCGCCCGAGCGCAGCAACACGCAGGGGCTGATCGATGTCAGCGCCCGGATCATGCGAAAGCAGGGCGTGCGGGCAGAAACGATCCGCGCCATCGACCATGACATCGCGACCGGCGTGTGGCCCGACATGACCCAGCACGGGGCGGCCACCGACGCCTGGCCGCAGCTTTATACGAAGGTGCTGGCCGCCGACATCCTCGTGGTCGCGGGCCCGATCTGGCT
>JBEKYV010000533.1:0-2685 GCA_049510515.1 Solirubrobacteraceae bacterium
GCGAACGGCCGAGCGCCAGCCGCAGGCAGGCGAGCGCCGCCAGCACGGCGCAGAGCACGATCACGAGCGCGTCGCGCGCGAGCGTACGTGCGCTCGCCACCGAGAGCTGCCCAAATCCGAGCGAGAGCGATGCCGGCTGGGAGTGCGTGCCCGTCGCCGAGCCGGACGCCGAGGGGGAGAACATGCTGAGCGCCGTGTGTTCGCCCGAAGGCGAGGTGGTGGTGAGCGAGCCACCGCCGCTGACGGCCGGCTGGGCCTCGATTGGGGTCAGCGAGAACTGGACTTTCGGAGCGAACGAGGTGTGCACCGGCACGGCATCGACCCTCCCGCTGGCGCTCACCCTCGGGAGCAGCGTCAGCGTGTATGAGCCACTTGCCTTGGTCGCCGTTTCGACGCTGTGCACCAGCGCCAGCAGCGAGGTCAGATCGAGCGTCCCCGCGACGAGCGCGCGAGTGCCGCGAAAGCGCGTCGGGGGGGCGAGCTGCAGCGTGGTGTGCCAGCCGTTGGTCGAGGTGACCAGTGCGGCGAGCGAGACGCTCCCGGCGAGCGCGTGCCTGCCGGCGGCGTGAAGGCCATAGCCGAAGCTGAAGTCGACCTTGCCCAGGACGTGCGCGAACAGCGGTTCGCCGGTAATGACCTGGCCGCTGGGGTAGGTCGGACCCACCGGCGCCTGCGCGGAGTAGGAGAGTTTGCCGCTCTGCTTGTAGGGGACCGTGTAGGGGTGAAGCGTGGTGGGCGCGCTGGTGAACGCGATCAGCGCGAGCGCGATGAACGGGAGCGCAAGCAAGATGCCGATCCCCAGCACGCCGAGCACCGGCACGCCGGAGCCCCGCGAGGAGCGCGGCGCGGAGGGAGAGACGCCCTCGCCCGCGCGCCGCTCGCGGCCCCTGCGCCGCCGGCGCCCGGTGAACGCAACTCCGGAGAGGAGCAGGATCCCGGCGGCCAGCAGCAGCCCGATCAGCAGCGGCGAGCGCAGCGACTGCAGCGTGCCCCCGACGCCGGGCAGGTGCAGCCACAGCGAGCCGACGAGCTGGCTGGCAACGGGATGTTCGGGGTCGACGAAGCTGTTGTTGTCGCCCTTGAAGATGTAGCGCGCGCCTTCGCGCCCGATGATCCTATGCAGCACGATCGTGTGCAGCATGTGGTTTTGGTAGGCGACGATTTCGCCGACGTGGTAGCTGCTCCGGCTGCGCACGATCGCCAGGTCGCCGGTGTGGAAGCGGGGCTCCATGCTGATCCCGCGCGTGACAACGTAGGTGCTCGAACCGCCGAGCGGAGCCGGGGCCAGCCAGTGCCACAGGGACCCCAGGACGATCAGTCCAAGGACGAGGGCGAGGAGTTGCTTGGGTCGAGGGATGCGCATGGTGGATCGGGAAGTGCGCGCGGTGGAACTGGGCGCGGAGCGGCCGTGCGCCGGCCGCTCCGCATTGCCCATTTTCATCTACCTGCTATTTGATCTTGACTTCGCCTTCGCTGACGGCGGCGATCGTCAGGTGGTCGGCGTTCGCGTTTGCAACGGGAGTCGCCAATTCACACTTGACTTCGTATTCTTCCGCGCCGGCCGCTTTGATGTTGGCTTCCGGGCAGTCCGACCATTCGGCTTCGGTCGAGGGGTGTTCTTCTTTGGTCACGGCGACCTTCACGTCCGACGGTTTGAGTTCGCCCTTGAGAACGAAGTCGACGGCCGTGTTTTCGGTCCCTTCCACATTCCATTCGTAGTAGACGCCTTTGGTCTGTTCGTAGCCGCCGACCACATGGACACCGGCGCCGGCATCCTGTGCTTTGACCGTGTTGGCCGCGGTGAACGCATATGCGCCAACGCCGATCACGCCTGCGAGCACGAATGCGCACAGGCCCGCTATCTTTCGCTTGCGGCTAGCGAAGCTTCGCTTGCCAATACGCATAGACACGTCTAGCCCCCTTGGGATTGAACAGTGATGTGGACACTTGTGTGTCCTTTGCCGGCGCTATCGACGAACTATTAGAAGCGCTTTAGACCGGGCTTTGGGCTGCAAGCATTTATGCGGGGGCCACCCTTCTCACCCTCAACCCCTGACGCACACGGCCGATCACCGGGCGGATGTCGGTCGAATCCGTCCTCGCGCGCGTGGCCACGCTCGAACAGGCAATCGCCAACCCCGCCAACCTGCTCGCCACCAACGCTGCCGGCACCGGCGGCACGGCGGCGCCAACCGCGCCCGACCCAACGCAGACAAGCGGCAGCACCACCTTCGCGCAGGCACTGCAGAGCGCGACTCAGACAACGCCGATAGCATCCACGAGCAACGCGCCGGCGACCACCCAAGGCCAGCAGATCGTGAGAACCGCTGAAAGCCAGCTCGGCCAGACCGAGCAGCCGCCCGGCAGCGGCAGTGCCAACGGGCAGGTCGTCCTGTTGCCGAGCGGCGCGGTGGCCACCACTCAGTACTCGGCCTCGACGGGCGGCTACACCGCACCGGGGACCTTCCAGGCGGTACCCGACACCGGTGATGCCGTGTGCGAGGACGGGGTGTGCAATCCCTATCACCAGTACGAGGTGTCGATCCCCGTGTCTGCCATCACCTCCCAGTTCCCCCAACTCGGCACCCTCGACTCGATCGACATCACCCAGCGAAACGGAGATGGTGACTTCGGCGGGCGCGTTCTTCAGATGTCGTTGGTCGGCTCTGCCCGAACCGTGAACAT
>JBEKYV010000534.1:0-2684 GCA_049510515.1 Solirubrobacteraceae bacterium
GGTTCCTCGACGGCCTGGCGTCCTATCGTCGCTCGCAGGGGCTGGTCGGCTGCTCGCTCGCGTGGGGCTCGTGGGCGGAGGCGGGGATGGTCGACCAGTTGCGGGAGGGCGACCGGGAGCGGCTCGAGCGTGCGGGCGTGCGGGCGTTCTCCTCCGAGCAGGGCCTGAGGCTGTTCGACGCCGCACGCGAGCTCGACGAGGCGCTGCTGCTGCCGGTGGGGCTCGACATCGGGCTGCTGCGACGCTACGCGAGAAGCGGCGGCCTGCCCGCGCTCTTCGAGGGGCTGGTCGGCGCGAGCGCGTTTGCCGGTAAGCCACGCCGGAGAGCCGACGGGTCGCTCGCTGCGCGTCTGGCCGGGGCTGGAGAGGGCGAGGGTGAGCAGCTCGCGTTGCAGCTCGTGCGCGAGCACGCCGCCGCCGTGCTGGGGCACTCATCTGCAGGTGCGATCGACGAGCGTACGGCGTTCAGGGATCTTGGGTTCGACTCGCTCGCGGCGGTCGAGCTGCGCAACCGGCTCGGCGGGGCCAGTGGCCTCAGGTTGCCGGCGACCCTGACATTCGATCATCCCACGCCACTCGACCTGGCGAGGTTCCTCCTCGCCGAGGCGTTGGGTCAGCGTGGTGCGCTCGCGCTGCCGGCGGCTGCCTCGCCGGGCGCCGGCGAGCCCGTGGCGATCGTGGGGATGAGCTGCCGGTTCCCTGGAAGCGTGGGTTCCCCGCGGCAGCTGTGGGACCTGCTGGCGGCCGGCGGGGACGCGATCGGCGCCTTCCCGGCGGACAGGGGGTGGGATCTGGAGCGGTTGTACGACCCGAATCCGGGGCGGGCGGGCAGCACGTACACGCGTGAGGGGGGCTTCCTCGACGGCGCCGGCGATTTCGACGCGGCCTTCTTCGGGATCAGCCCCCGGGAGGCGCTGGCGATGGATCCCCAGCAGCGGCTGCTGCTCGAGGCCTGCTGGGAGGCGATCGAGGCCGCGGGGATCGACCCTTCGTCACTGAAGGGCACCCCGACCGGCGTATTCGCCGGGGTCTCCGCCAGCAGCTACGGGGCCGGGTCGACCGTGGGAGAGGGTGTCGAGGGGTACCTGCTGACGGGCAGCATCGCGAGTGTCGTGTCCGGCAGGGTGGCGTACACGTTCGGCTTCGAGGGCCCCGCGGTGTCGGTCGATACGGCGTGCTCCTCCTCGCTGGTGGCGCTGCACCTCGCGGCCAACGCGCTGCGCCACTCCGAATGCTCGCTCGCGCTGGCGGGGGGGGTGAGCGTGATGGCGAGCCCGGGGCTGTTCGTCGAGTTCAGCCGCCAGCGCGGCCTGGCGGCGGATGGGCGCTGCAAGTCCTTCGGCGACGGCGCGGACGGCACCAGCTGGAGCGAGGGGGTGGGTGTGCTGCTGCTGGAGCGGCTCTCCGACGCGCGGCGCAACAACCACGACATTCTGGGTGTGCTGCGGGGGAGCGCGATCAACCAGGATGGCGCCAGCAACGGGCTGACCGCTCCGAATGGCCCTTCCCAGCAGCGGGTGATCCTGCAGGCGCTCGCGAACGCGGGGCTCTCGCCGGAGGAGGTCGATGCGGTCGAGGCGCACGGCACCGGCACGACGCTGGGCGACCCGATCGAGGCGCAGGCGCTGCTGGCGACCTACGGCCGCGACCGGTCGGGGGAGCGCCCCCTGTGGCTGGGGTCGATCAAGTCGAACATCGGCCACGCCGCGGCGGCGGCCGGTGTCGCGGGCGTGATCAAGATGGTGCTCGCGCTCCAGCACGGGCGGCTGCCACGCACGCTGCACGCCGAGCGGCCAACGACACAGGTCGACTGGGATGCGGGCGCGGTGTCGCTGCTCACCGAGGAGCAGCCGTGGCCCGCGGGGGGCAGGCCGCGGCGCGCGGGGGTCTCCTCGTTCGGGATCAGCGGGACGAACGCCCACCTGATCATCGAGGAGGCCCCCGCCCCCGCCCCCGTTCCCGCGCCGGTGTCCGCGGCCGTTCCCGCGCCGGTGTCCGCGGCCGTTCCCGCGCCGGTGTCGGCGGCCGCTTCCGAGCGCGTACCCGCCGGGGTGCTGGCGTGGGTCCTCTCCGGCCGTGGCAGTGACGGTTTGCGTGCCCAGGCGCAGCGTCTGAGCGAGCATCTCAGCGGGGCGCCCGAGTTCGATCCGGCAGACGTCGCGCTCTCCCTCGCGGGCCGCCCGCTGCTCGAGAGCCGCGCGGCCGTGCTCGGCGAGAGTCGTGAGGATCTGCTGGAGGGTCTCGCCGGCCTCGCCGAAGATCAGACGCCAAAGGACGTCGTGCGGGCGATCGCACGGGATGGCCGGCTGGCGTTCTTGTTCACCGGGCAGGGTGGGCAGCGGGTCGGTATGGGCCGCGATCTGTACAACGCATTCCCGGTCTTCCGGGCGGCGTTCGAGGAGACGTGCACCCACCTGGACGCGCACCTGGGATGCTCGCTGCGGGAGGTGGTGTTCGAGCAAGAGTCCGTACTGGACGGGACGGCGTGGGCGCAGCCGGCGCTGTTCGCGCTCGAGGTGGCGTTGTTCCGGCTGGTGTGGGAGTGGGGCGTGCGCCCCGATTTCCTGATCGGTCATTCGATCGGCGAGCTGGCGGCGGCGCATGTCGCGGGTGTGTTCTCGCTCGAGGATGCATGCCGGCTGGTGGCCGCGCGTGGGCGCCTGATGGGCGCCCTGCCGGAGGGT
>JBEKYV010000535.1:0-2681 GCA_049510515.1 Solirubrobacteraceae bacterium
ACTGCTCCCACAGCTCCACGTGGCTCTCCTCCTCGGCGGCGTGGCGGGCGAGGCCGGCGGCGTGGGTGGGAGCCGCCCCACCCGCGGCCTGCTCCGCGGCCAGCCGCGACGCCTGCGCCAGCGCGCGCACCGCGTGCCCATACTCGCCCGCATACAGCTCCAACTCCTGCGACTCCAGCTCCCCCGCGCTCCAGCGCTGGTAGAACGGGTGCTCGAGCACGTTGGTGCGCCTGCGCGCCTCGTCGAGCTGGGCGAAGATGTCCATGGCGTCTCCCCTTCTTTTTTCGTTCGGCTGTCGGTGGTGCGCGCATCGTACGCGCGGCGGCGGTCGTCCGTCACGCGCTACGCTTGCGGCGAGCGATGGCGGACACCGGCAAGATCGCCAAGAACCTCGAGCGCTTTGCCCAGGCGGTGGCGGCGCACGACCGCGAGAACCCCACGCACACCGCGCACGGCATCGGTCTCGCCCACTTCGACATGGAGCGGCTGGGCTTCGAGGAGGGCGAGGAGATCCTGCCCGGGATCACGATGCACGCCGACAGCGGCGTCACCGGCAACTTCCGCGTGCTGTGCGACGGGCAGCATGACGAGGAGCGCGAGGAGTCGGAGGCGGAGATGGTCGAGGCCGTCGCCACCCACGCAGTCCCCGCCACGGCGCCGGGCGTGGCGGGCGACCCGCGGTTCAGGCCGTTCGGCGAGTAACTCGTTCAGCGCGCGGGGATCGCAGCAGGCACGCCCGACCGGTGGGGGCCGCGAAGGGAGGCGCCGTGAAGAGAGACGCCGTGAAGAGAGCTGCCGCGAAGAGAGCTACTGCGCAGGGATCGGCGCGGGCACGCCCACCCGCTTGGCGATCGCCCCCACCAGCCGTTCGATCGTCGGACACGCCACGCGGTGACGGGCTGCCGCGCGCAGCACCGCCCCGGGGATCGCGTCAAGCTCGGGGGGCCTGCCGGCGGCGATGTCGCGCAGCATCGAGCTGCCCAGCGTGGGGTGCGCGGCGCTCAGTTCGCCCAGCGGGTCGGCCGCGTCGATGCTCGCTCCCTCCGCGGCCGCCACTGCGCAACCCTCCTCGATCGCGCCCACCAGCTCGGCGCGCAGCTCGGGCGTGGTGAGAATCTCGCCCAGCAGCTTGTCATACGCGCTGGTGGTGCACGCCAGCGCGTTGAGGCGCACCAGCTTGCCCCACAGCACCTGCGGCTCGGACTCCTCCACCCGCGCGGGGATCCCCGCCGCCTGGAGCTTCGCCGCCAGCGCCTCCATCCCCGGGCGCGCCGCCGCGTGGGCGGAGGCCATGTCGATGCGCAGGAAGGGACTGCTGTGCACCACCACGCCCGGCTCGGGTCGGTCGGCCTCGACGCGAATCGTGCCAGCCACCACCGTCTGCTCGCCAAAGCGCGCGCGCAGCACCGCGAGGTGGTCGAGGCCGTTGAGCAGTGGCACCACCAGCGCCGGCGGGGCGGCGATGCGCTCCAGCGCCTCGTGCAGGCCGGTCGCCTTGGTTGCGACCACCAGCGCCTCCACCGGCTCCTCCAGGCGTGCCACCGCGTGGGGGTGGGCGAGGAAGTCGCCGAGTCGCACCGAGCTCACCCGCAGGCCGCGCGCCGCGATCAGCTCGGCGGTGGACTCGCGCGCGACCAGGGTGACGGGGGTGCCCGCGTGGTCGAGCGCGCCCGCGACGAGGCCGCCCACGCCGCCGGGGCCGAGCACGGCGATCCTCATCGCAGCGGGTCCACCAGCACGCCGGGGTTCATGATGCCCCGCGGGTCCACCGCCCGCTTTGCGCCGCGCAGCGCCGCCGCAAACGGCTCGGGGCGCTGGCGGTCATACCAGGGGCGATGGTCGCGACCGACCGCGTGGTGATGGGTGATCGTGCCACCGCTCGCGAGGATCGCCTCCGACACCGCGCGCTTGATCGCCGCCCACTGCTCCAGCTCCTCCCCGCGCCGCCCTTCGGCGAGCACGGTGAAGTAAGGGGCCGGGCCATCGGGATACACGTGAGTGAAGCGGCACGACACCCCGCCCGGCCGCGCCCCCACTTCGCGCATCGCCTGCCCAGCCGCCGCCATCACCCGCTCGTGGAGGGCCGGGAAGCGCTCCCAGGTGATGGCCGTCTCGAAGCTTTCGCAGATCACCCCCATCGCCACGAACACATCGCGCAGGTAGGGGGCTGCCAGGAAGGTCTCCCGCCAGGTGTTGACCGCGTCGGGCCCACCATCGCCACGGGCCCCACCACCGCCCGGCGAGCTCGCGCCGTCTCCAGTGCGCCTCGCATCGCCCCCGCCATCCCCACCGCCACCCCGCGAGCCGGCTGCGCGAGCGCCCGAACTTCCCCCACTCCCGCCGCGCTCCTTCGCCTCCCCACCGTGCTCGCGGCAGATCTCAAGCGCTCGCTCCATCGCAGCGTCCACCGAGTGGTCGGCCGACTCGAAGCCGATCACCAGCAGCGCGCTGCCGCCGTCGCCGGCCATCGTCATCTTCGCCTCGCGCTGGTCGATCAGCCGGCAGTTGGCGGGGTGCAGCCCCGACTGGCTGAGCTCCCGCACACACTCCGCGCCAATGGCGAAGTCAGTGAAGCTCACGCCAGCCGAGCGGCGGTAGGTGGGGCGCGGCTGGACGCGCATCCACGCCTCGGTGATAACCCCAAGGATCCCCTCCGAGCCGGCCAGCATGCGGTCGGGGCT
>JBEKYV010000536.1:0-2675 GCA_049510515.1 Solirubrobacteraceae bacterium
TATCAGCCCAGCCGGCTGGAGGACCTGACGGCGCTCAACGCCCTGTATCGTCCCGGTCCCATCCAGGGCGGCATGGTGGACGATTTCATCGAGCGCAAATGGGGCCGCAAAGCGGTGCAGTACGACCTTCCGGAACTCAAGGAGTTGCTGGAGGAAACCTACGGCGTGATCGTCTACCAGGAACAGGTGATGCAGATCTCCAACCGCCTGGCCGGCTACTCGCTGGGCGACGCCGATCTGCTGCGCCGCGCCATGGGCAAGAAAAAGCTCGAAGAGATGGCCAAACAGCGGGAGCGTTTCGTGCAGGACCGCCCGGCGCGTGCTGCGCAAGTTCATGGGCGGCGGCGGCGTCAGGCATGGCGGGCCGTACGCCTACGAGGAATGGTGGTCTGTCGGCGCGTGGCGGTGCGGTCATGGCGCGGGTGGGGGAAGCTGCTTTCAGGGTGGCTCCAGCTACGAGAACGCCCGCGCGTCGATCATCGCGGAATGGGTGGCGTGGGAATGCGCCCACAAGCCGCCGGGCGCCACGGTGCCCTGCAAGAAGGGCTGACCACCCTCCGATCCCGGCCGCGTCGCGCGCTCTCCGTGCGCCATCGGCGGCCGTGGCGCGGTTCCGTGGACCACCGGGGAGCGCAGAACGGGCGGACAGCGCGCGGCACGTCGGCACCGTCCGCAGCACCGCGTATCCTTTCTGATACGATGCAGAGCGACAACAAGAAGCGCCCCCGCACCGCGCCAACGGCCGGGGGCCGGACACAGGAGGATCTATCTCCCATGCCAGCAACGAAGGGTAGCCGCGCACCTGAGCGCGGGCACCGCGTAGCGCAGGCCCGCAAGCGAGCGGGACTGACCCAGCCGCAGCTTGCCGAGAAGATCGGCGTCGGGCGTGTGTCGATCGCGCGGATCGAGGCCGGCAGGCAGTCACCGTCGGTAGTACTCGCGCTGAAGATCGCACGAGAGCTCGGCGAACCAGTCGAGGCGCTGTTCGGGGGTGAGCGCTGATGCCGCGTCCAGCGACGGGTCAGGTGATCGTTGACAAGCGCCGCAAGAGTCCGACGTATGCCTTGCGCTTCAACGCCAGCGGTGGCCGCCAGTACGTTGCCCTTGGCAGCTCCGAGGAAGGATGGACGCGGGCGCGCGCGCAAGACGAGCTGGAGCGCGAACTAGCGAGGGTCAAGCTGGGGACGTGGGAGCCACCGAAGCCGGCTGAGCCGGCGCCGGCGGTCGAGCAGGACCCGACGTTCCATGAGTTCGCCTCACAGTGGTTTGAGGCGAGCAGGGGCGAATGGCGAGAGACGACGCGCCTGGACTATGAATGGCAGCTCTCCCACCACCTGCTGCCGTTCTTCAAGAACCACCGCTTGTCGCAGGTCACGATCGCCGAGGTCGATCGCTACCGGGCGGCGAAGGTCAAGCAGGGCACGCTCTCGGCCACGTCGATCAACAAGACGATCACGCGCCTGGGGCAGATCCTTGAGGTCGCAGTCGAGTACGGGCTGATCGAGCGCAACCCGGCGCGCGGGAAGCGTCGCCGGCTGAGGGCGAGCAGGCCCGCGGCCGTGTGGCTGGACTCGGCTGAGCAGATCGACGCGCTGCTTGCCGCGGCGGGTGAGCTGGACAGCAAGGCGAAGGCCAACGGGCAGGTTCCGCGCCGTGCGATCCTCGCCACGCTGACGTTCGCCGGCCTGCGAATTGGTGAGCTGATCGACCTTCGCTGGCGTGATGTGAACCTCGCCGATGGGCGCATCACGATCCGGGCGTCCAAGACGAACGCGGGTGTCCGAACGGTGGACTTGCTGCCAGCGCTCCGGGATGAACTGCTGGCGCTGAAGGCGCGCACGGATGCGCCCGCGAACGCTCGTGTGTTCCCGACGCAGGCCGCCGGCCCGATGAACCCCTCGAACGTCCGTAACCGCATCCTCACGCCAGCGGCGAAGCTGGCGAGCGAACGGCTGGAGCAGGCCGGTGGAACGCCGCTGCCTGCCGGCCTGACGCCTCACAAGCTCCGCCACACGTTCGCCTCGATTCTCGTCGCGCTCGGCGTCGACCCCGGCGCGGTGATGGATCAGCTCGGGCACACCGACCCGACGTTCACGCTGCGCGTCTACCGCCACGGGATGCGACGCGACCCGGCATCCAAGGCGGCGCTCGGGACGCTGGTGGGCAGGCTCGAGGCGCTCGACCAGGCGACGGCTGAAGACAGAAGCCGAATGCCTGCCGTCGGCTGACCCCGCGGCGCTCTGTGATCGCGTTCGCCGGCCGCAACCGCTGGTGAGAGGCGGAGTACCGCCGCCGCGGGGTGCGGCCGGGAGCGCACGGCGAGCTGCCGGCGCCTGCTTGGAGCGGGCGGCGTCCCCGTTGTTTGGGCAGCGAAAGGGCAGCGACGGGGCGAGTTAAGGCAGCGAAAAGGCAGCAGTTGCGGTTTGGGGGTGAGGGGGAAAGTGTCAAGGTCGCCGGCGGGGCTTCGAATTTGGCTCTATAGCTGGCGATTCGAGCGACGCGCCCGGCAAGATTCGAACTTGCGACCTCTCGCTCCGGAGGCGAGCGCTCTATCCACTGAGCTACGGGCGCAGAAAGCCGCCTGAGACGACGACATCCGCACAGCGGAGCTTAGCGCCAGCAGGCAGGTCACAAGCATGCGCGCTGACGATCCCGGCGCCCCTGTGATCCATCGG
>JBEKYV010000537.1:0-2674 GCA_049510515.1 Solirubrobacteraceae bacterium
TCGAAGAACGCGCGGCGGAAGCGGTCGAGATTGCCCGCCTCGGCCGAATCACCTGGCTCTTGATGGCCAGCCGCCTCGGCCTGATCAGGCGACTTAGTGGGACCCGCACCAAGCTTCCGACCGGCTTCGCGGATCCGCTTGATGTTGGCGCGCGCCTGCTCGAGGGCGTCTTTGGAGAACGCCAGCGGCTGGCGGTAGTGCCCGGAGATCAGATACATCACCACCGTCTCGCGGTCGTACTCGCTCAGGATCTCGTGCAACAGGGCGATGTTGCCGGCCGACTTTGCCATCTTCTCCCCCGTCAGCTGGATCATGCCGTTGTGCATCCAGATCCGCGCCAGCTCCGCCCCGCGCGCGGCGCGTGTCTGAGCCGCCTCGTTCTCGTGGTGGGGGAAGAGCAGGTCGGAGCCGCCGCCGTGGATGTCGAAGCCGACGCCGAGATACTCCTCCGCCATTGCCGAGCACTCGATGTGCCAGCCCGGACGCCCCTCCCCCCACGGAGAGTCCCAGTAGGTGTCCTCGCCCTGCTTGCGGGCCTTCCACAGCGCAAAATCCAGGTGGTCCTCCTTGCGCTCGGCGCCTTCGATCCCCTCTCCCTGGTCCATGTTCTCCAGCCGGCGATGGGAGAGGCTGCCATAACCCTCGTCCGAGCGCACGCGGAAATAGACGTCGCCCTCGACGCTGTACGCATGGTCGCAGTCGATCAATGTCTGGATGTATTCGACGATCGGCCCCATCGTCTCTGAGGCCAGCGGCTCGTGGTCGGGACGGCCGAGGCCAAGGGCGTCGGTGTCGGCCCTGTAGTGGGCGGTCATCTCCGCCGCCAACTCAGCGCTGGCACGCGGGTGGGCGGGATTCGATTGACGCGCGGCGTCGTAGATCTTGTCGTTGACGTCGGTCACGTTCACAACCAGATTCACCTCGTAGCCCTCGTGCTCCAGAAACCGCTTGAGCAGGCTGAAGATGACGAACGGCCGGGCATTGCCAATGTGAATGCGGCTGTAGACGGTGGGCCCACATGCGTAAATGCCGACGCGGCCCGGATCGCGTGGACGCAGGGGTTGCAGCCTGCCACTGCGCGTGTCCTCCAGCTGGATCTCTCGCATCGCGGCGCGAACCCTAACGACTGCTGAGGCTTGCCACCGCCAGCGCCGCCACGCCCTCGCCGCGGCCGACCCAGCCCATGCCCTCACCGGTGGTCGCCTTCACGTTGACGCGCCCCACTTGCAGATTCAGCACGAGGGCGAGACGCTCGCGGATCTCCTGGCGGTGCGGGCCGAGCTTCGGCGCCTCCATGATCACCGTGCTGTCGACGTTCTCGACTTCGAAGCCCGCCATGGTCACGGTCGTGAGGACTGTCTCCAGCAGCTCCAGCGAATCGGCGTCGCGGTAGCGTGCGTCGGTGTCGGGAAAATGCTCGCCGATGTCGCCCAGCCCGCTGGCCCCGAGCAGTGCGTCGATCACCGCGTGGGTCAGCACGTCCGCATCCGAGTGCCCCTCCAGGCCACGCTCGTGCGGGATCTCCACGCCGCCCAGCACCAGCCGCCGGTTCGGGGCAAAGCGGTGGCAGTCATAGCCGATGCCGCTCAGGCTCATTTGGGATCCCCGGCGGAGGGCGCCAACCGATGTGCCCTCATCGAACGCCCGCGCCGATCGGCTCCAGCCGCCGGGTGCGGCGCTCGAACAGGCACACCTCGCGCACGCCTGTGCGCTCCAGCAGCTCCAGCGCCTGCTCGTAGTCGGCGCCCACGTCCTGCGGGCGGTGGGCGTCGCTGGAGAGCGCCACCGGCACGCCCGCTTCCACGCACATCTCCAAGAAGTGTGGTGCGGGGTAGATCTCATGTGCGCGCTTGCGCAGTCCCGCCGTGGACACCTCCACCGCGATGCCCCCCTCGGCGATGCCCTCGATCGCCAGCTCGTAGTAGCGGCGCAGGTCGCCCTCCGGGCGGGGGCGGTCCGCGCCCCACACCTTCACCAGGTCGGGGTGGGCGAGGATGTCGAACAGCCCGCTGCGCGCCGCCTCCCCCAGCGTCTGGAAGTAGCGCCGCCAGATCTCCTCGGCGCTGCGGGTCGTGTCCCACACGCTGAACTGCGCCATGTCCAGCGATTCGTCGCGCAAAAAGTGCACCGAGCCCACCACGTAGTCGAAGTCGTGCGCCTCCAGCAGGTTGGCCGTGTGATCCTCCCCACCGGCGATGAAGTCGGCCTCGATGCCCAACCGCAGGTCGGTCTGCTCGCGTACGAAGCGGCAGTACTCCTCCAGGTCGTCGTGCGCGAATTCCCGCCACAGCGGGTGCTGCCACACGGTGAGCGACTGACGGAAGCGGTAGATGTGCTCGGAGACGCCCAGCTCGGCGATCCCGCGCTCGTCGGCGACCTCGCGGTAGCGCTCCACGTTGGCGGTGGTGAAGTAGCCAGCTGCGGTCGCGTCGAGCTGGTCGGGGCGCAGGTGGAGGTGGTAGTCGGTGAGCATTCGGCCGTGATTCAAGCAGGAAGCCGGCGGTCGGGCAGTGGTGGCGCGCGTCTGGTGCGCGTCTGGTGCGCGTCCGGTCCATGCTCCGCGATGGGACAGGTCCCGCGACTGGACAGCCCGAGATCGGTTCAGCCGCGGCGCTCGATCAACAGCTCCGCCAGCGCGAGGTCGAGTTGCGTGGTGACCTTGAGGTTCTCGCGT
>JBEKYV010000538.1:0-2664 GCA_049510515.1 Solirubrobacteraceae bacterium
AGGGCCTGGTGGGGCGATTTAACGATGTCATCACCGATTACGCGGCGAGCGCTCTCGCGAAACTGCCGGGCAAGGCCCAGGTTTGGGCCGTCGGCGAGCGCGCTCATGCGCGTCTGGAGGATGCAGGCCTGAAGCCGGCGGGTCTTTACGCCGTGCCGAATTCCATCAAGGCCATCACCCCGCTCGTCGGGCGGATTCTGATGGAGAGTGAGGCGCGCGACAGCCATGGCGCGGTCACGGAACTTTACATCTTCCACAACCGCCCAACGTCCGGGGCAGGTTATGAACCCGCGGGCGAACGATTGCTGCCATTGGACGAAAGCTGGCGGCGCGAACTCGCCGGACTTGCGTGGCCTAGCGGAAACCTGCCCGAAGTCATGGGCGTCGGCGCCACGACCTTGCGCGGGCTTATCCGCGAATATCTCTTCGTTTCGCTGTTCCGCGCCTGCGCCGAATCCCTTGCCAGCGAAAACGCAAGCCGATTGGCGGCGATGCAGCGCGCCGATAAAAACATCGACGAATTGCTGGAGACGTTCAAAGGCGCATTCCATCGTTTGCGCCAGAGCGGGATCGACGAGGAGCTTTTCGATGTCATCTCCGGCTTCGAGGCTTTGAGCACGGAAAAGCGATGATAAGCGTCGCCGCGCGCCGTCGTCAGGGAGCGGAGACGACGGCGCCAGTGGCGGGGTCGAGAAACAAGTCGTGAGCCTTGTCGTTCTCGCGCCTGTCGAAATCGAACATATTGGTCAGCGAGCCGGCGAAGCTGCTCACCTCTGCCGCTTCCCGGGCGTAGCCGGCGAGGAGCCGGTCGATAGCCGCCGCCTCGCTGGGCGGCCGCGGAAGTGCTTGAAGCTTGGTGTCCGCCGCGCGTGCATATACGACGGACTGCCGCATGAGTGCCTGCAACTGAGCTCTCGCCGCGGCCGTTTCATGCGTCAGCGCTTGGACGTGAGCATTGAGACCCTCCTGCTGGGAGTGCAGCGCCTGGCAGATTGCGTCCGCCGCGGCGATGAAGCGCGCCTTTGTGGCACTCGATGTTGGAGTCCCGGCCGACGGCTCCGCGTGAACGCTCGCGCTCGGCGTGCCCGTCGATCCGCAGCCGGTCGCTGCCATTGCAACGAAGACCATGAGGAGGGCTGAGCGCCAACGCATGGCCCGACACTATCTGCTGCGCCTCCGGGGTGGTCGCTCTCAATCTCGTCAAGCGTGCAAACGATCGTTGGATGGCCGTCCAGATACCGGGCCTCGCCGAATCGATCACACTCGTCTCGTCGCGACCGGTCCTACCTCGAGCGCCATCCAGGCGCCACCCAACCTGATCCACATTGTCTCCCCCACGGGGGTGGTGACTCATCCAAGCCAGACCGCCAGCAGCGTGACGCACACGGCGAGCTCTGTGATGGCGACGCTAGCGCCGAGTGTGTCGCCCGTGCGTCCGCCGAGCGTTCGCCGGGCGAAGGCCGCCGATAGCGCCGCGACGAGCAGTGCTGAGAAGAGGGCGATGGCTCCGGGCGCCAGTCCGCAGAGCGTGAGCGCAAGCACAAGCGATGTGGCCGTCGCCAGGCCGAGGGCGATCGGGCCGACGTGCAACGCGGCTCCGAGCCCGCCGGCGCGAGCGGGGGGTGTCGCAGTGGCGTGCACCAGTGCCGCCCAACGGGCGAGGGCGCTCGCCACGACGAGCGCTGTCAGCGCGTGCGATGCATCGAGTGAGGCAAGCGTGCTCAGCAACAGCAGTGCCCAACCGATCAGCGCGAGCGCCCCGAACGCTCCCGTTGCCGAGTCGCGCATCACCTGCAGGCGGTGGCCGCGATCTCCGCGAGCACCGAGCCCGTCGGCGGTATCGGCGAGCCCATCCTGGTGCAGCGCTCCGGTTGTCACCACCAGCGCGATCATCGCGAGCACGGTCGCCGGTGTGGGCCCGAGCAGCTGCTGCGCC
This sequence comes from Solirubrobacteraceae bacterium, assembly GCA_049510515.1. Taxonomy (GTDB): domain Bacteria; phylum Actinomycetota; class Thermoleophilia; order Solirubrobacterales; family Solirubrobacteraceae; genus Palsa-744. Next base: position 1,937 of record JBEKYV010000538.1, read on the forward strand.
CCGGCGCGCATCCCGCCGGCAAACGCACCAACCGACGCCCCCACGAGCGGAAACCAGCCGGCAGCCGCAGCCAGCTCGGTATCGCGAGCGCCGTCAATCGGCACGATCGTGAGGAACGCAATCGCGCCGCGAAGACCGTTCCACGGCGCGCGACCGGGGCGTCTCGCGTCGGGCGCGTCCTGTGCGGGGGCATCGCTGTCAACGTGCGCGTGCAACGTGGGCCTCCTCGAAGGTCCCCATCTCCTCGTGCAGCGCGCCGGCTGCCTCGATCAGCGGCAGTGCCAGCAGCGCGCCGGATGCCTCACCGAGGCGCAGGCGCAGGTCCAGCAGGGGCTCCAAGCCGAGTTCGGCGAGCAGCAGGTCGTGTCCAGGCTCGGCCGAGCGATGCCCGGCGATCAGCGTCTCGGCGACCGTCGCCTCGAGCTGCACGGCGGCGAGTGCGCTCGCCGCCACCGCATAGCCGTCGAGGAGCACCGGCAGGCGCCGGTGCGCCGCCTCGCCGATGGCTCCGACGAGCGCGGCTAGCTCGACGCCGCCGACTGCGAGCAGCGCCTCAAATGCCTGCAACGGTGCTCCGTGGCGCTCGAGCGCGGCCGCCACGACCCTGCGCTTGCGCTCCAGGCCGTCGGCGTCCATGCCGGTGCCGAGGCCGACCATATCCCGCGGCGGGGCGCCCGTGAGCGCGCAGGCAAGCGCGGCGGCGGTCGTGGTGTTCCCGATCCCGATCT
>JBEKYV010000539.1:0-2661 GCA_049510515.1 Solirubrobacteraceae bacterium
AGCGCGTGGCGGTCGCACGCGCGATCGTCACCAACCCCTCGCTGATCCTCGCCGACGAGCCGACCGGCAACCTCGACTCGCACTCGACCGAGGACGTGCTGGAGATCTTCGCGGACCTCAACGCCGAAGGGCGCACCGTCGTGCTGATCACCCACGAGCCCGACGTCGCCGCGCAGACCAAGCGGGTGGTGCGCCTCAGCGACGGGCGGATCGTCGAAGACCAGCGCTCGCTCGGCGTCCACGATCCCCCGCCCCCCTCCCACCAGCTGAAGTCCGCGCACCTCGCGGCCCCGGTCGAGGCGCAACCATGATCGGCGCCGAGACGCTGCGCATCGCGTGGGGCGGGATCGTCGCCAACAAGCTCCGCTCGGGGCTGACGATCCTCGGCATGACAATCGGCGTCGCCTCGGTGATCATCCTGATCGCAGTCGGCAACGGCTCCTCCAAAGCGGTGGAGGAACGGATCGAGAGCCTCGGCACCAACGTGCTGCTGGTCGAGTCCGGCGCCGCCCGCGGCGGATCTCGCTTCGCCGCGCTCGCGGGCGGGGTGGGGGGAAATCCCATCTCCCTCACCAGGCAGGACGCCGAGGCGCTGCAGGACCGCTCCGAAGCCCCCGACGTGAAGAGTGCGGCACCGGTCGTCAACGCCACCGGCGTCACGCTCGTCTACAACGGCACCTCCTACGAGCCCAGCACGTTCGTCGGCACCACGCCCTCCTACCTCGCCGCCCACGGCTACCACCTGCAGGAAGGGACCGCATTCACCGAAGCCGATATCGCCCGCCACGCGCGCGTGGCGGTGATCGGGCAGACCGTCGTCGAAGAGCTGTTCCCCGGACAGGACCCGGTCGGGCAGACGATGCGCGCGGGCGGCGTCAACTTCGAGGTGATCGGCGTGCTCGCCGCCAAGGGCTCAAACGGCGTGTCCAACCTCGATGAAGTCGTCGCCGCCCCGATCACCACCGTGCAGGACTCGCTATCCGGGTATGGGCCGATCGACTCGATCACCGTCGAGGCCACCTCCGAGTCGGCGCTCAGCTCCGCCGAAGCCGAGGTCACGCAGATCCTCGAGCAGCGCCACAAAGTGAAGGACACCGCCGAACCGGGCTTCGACGTGATCAACCAGGGCTCGCTGCTTGAAACCACCAGCTCCACCACCTCCGTCTTCACCACCCTGCTCGGCGAGGTCGCGGCGATCTCGCTGCTGGTGGGGGGCATCGGCGTGATGAACATCATGCTCGTGTCGGTCACCGAGCGCACCCGCGAGATCGGCATTCGCAAGGCCGTCGGCGCGCGCCGCTCAGACATCCTCACCCAGTTCCTCACCGAGGCCGTGCTGGTGTCGTTGATCGGTGGCCTCACGGGGGTGCTGCTGGGGGTGGTGGGCAGTCAGTTCGAAATCGCCGGCGTGCACCCCGCGATCGCCACCTACTCGATCTTCCTCGCCTTCGGCGCAGCCGTGCTCACCGGTCTCTTCTTCGGCACCTACCCGGCGGGGCGCGCCGCCCGCCTGCGACCGATCGAGGCGCTGCGCTTTGAGTGATCCCGCCCCACATATTCCCCCCGAGGAGCCTGACATGCCCGACGCACAAACCGCCATTCACGAGGACCAGTGGGCAGAGGAGCCGCTCGAGGAACTGCCGCCACGCCCGCGCCGGCGCCTGCTTGGGACGGGCGGGAATCCGATCTTCCTCGCGCTGCTCGGCGTGCTGCTGATCGCCTGCGGCTTCATCGGCGGCGTGCTCGTGGAGAAGAGCGAAACCTCGTCGAGCTCCCCCTCCGGTGCGGCCGGGCTGGCCTCCCGGTTCGCGGCCCTGAGCGGCGCCGGGGGCGCCGGATCCACCACGAGCACCAGCGGCGCCGGCAGCACGAGCGGCGCCGCGGGCAGCGGCGCGGCCAGCGGCGGGGCCGCGGGTGCCGGCGGCTTCGCGGGGCGCTTTGGCGGCGCGGGCGGCGCCACGATCGGCGAAGTCTCCTACGTCTCCGGCAGCACCCTGTATGTGACCAACGTCGAAGGCAACACCGTCAAGATCACCACCTCCCCGGCCTCCTCGATCACCAAGACCGTCAAATCCGACGTGCACGGCATCCACCCCGGCGAAACGGTCGTCGTCCGCGGCAGTAAAGGCGCAAACGGCGCCGTCACCGCCGAATCGATCAGCGTCAACGCCGCCGGCCTGACCAGTGGCGGACTCGGCGCGCTGTTCGGAGGCGGAGCGGGTGGCGGCAGTGCGGGGGCCGGCGGCCCCGGTGGCGGCGAAGCCCCGGGCGGCGGCGGCCTCTTCGGCAAGTGAATCGCCTTGACGGGCGCTTTAGGTGGATCGATCAAAGTGTTCGGATCCACACAGGCGCAGCACGGAGAATCCCGCAGTATGCAGAATCCGTATGACCGACAAAGGAGCTTCATGTCCCCCCATAGGACCCCACGCCGCAAGCGAAAGACGCTCATCTCGCTGATTGCGCTGACCGCCACGCTCGTGGCCGCCTCGCTCGGCCTGGCGGCATGCGGCGGCTCTTCGAGCACCACGACGACCACCACCCAGACGGCCGCCAATGCGGCGGCCACCGGCGCGACCACCGCGGGGACGACCACCTCGGGCACCACGTCAACCGGGACGTCGTCCACCGGCACGACGTCCACTGGCACCAGCACCGGCACCA
>JBEKYV010000054.1:0-11846 GCA_049510515.1 Solirubrobacteraceae bacterium
GTCGCTGTGGAAGGGCACGCCGGTGGTGGCTGGTCGCGCCGGCGGCATCCCCCAGCAGATGCCGGAGGGCGTCGGCGGCCTGCTGGTGGACGGCGTCGAGGAGTGCGCCCAGGCGATGCTCACGCTACTCGGCGACCGCGAGCTGCGGGGCCGGCTCGGCCGTGCGGGGCACGAGCGCGTGCGCGAGCACTTCCTGCTGCCGCGCCTGCTGATGGAGGAGCTGCGCCTGCTGGCCACGCTGGACCACCCTGTCGCGTAGTGCACCCGTCTGACCATCGGGGTTTACCCGGATGCTGGGCTCGTGACATGGATGCGATAGTTGCGGGTATGGCGCGCGCCAGCTCATCGGGGGAGCCCGCACACGTGCTGATAGCGGGTGGCGGGTTCGGAGCGGTCGAGGCGATGCTCGCGTTGCGCGCGCTCGCGCCCGAGGGTGTGCGCGTGACCCTCCTCTCGGCATCTCCGACGCTCGCCTACAAGCCGGCCGCGACCATGGAGGCGTTCGACGAAACCCCGCCGCGCGCGTATGACCTGCAGGCGATCGCCGCCGACGTCGGCGCCTCCTTCCGCCTGGATCGCCTGGAGGCGGTCGCTCCTCACGATCGCAGGGTGCGGCTCGCGTCATTTGCTTACCTCGGCTACGACGCGCTCGTGCTCGCGGTGGGCGCCCGTACCACCACCGTGATCCCGGGCGCGCTGACGTTCCACGACCAGCGCGAGGCGCATCACATCCGCCGCATGACGAGCCGGCTTCGCGACGGTCAACTACAGCGCATCATCTTTGCGGTGCCATCCGGCTGCTCGTGGCCACTGCCGCTGTACGAGCTGGCGTTGCTCACGGCCACTCAGCTCCAGGAGAGCGGCGCCAGCGGCGAGGTGGTGCTCGCGAGCCCCGAGATCCAGCCGTTGCAGGTGTTCGGCGCACATGCCTCGCGGCTCATCGCGGATCTCCTGGCTGAGCGAGGGGTGCGCTTCATCGGCGAGTCTGAGCCCCAGCACGTCGAGCGAGGCGGAGCGCTCTCATCGGGCTCCGGCGCGATCCTCGACGCCGACTGCGTCGTCACGGTACCCGGGCTGCGGGGGCCAAGGATCACCGGTGTGCCAACCGACCTCCAGGGCTTCGTCACAACGGATGCGCTCGGCGGCGTCATCGGCTTGCCCGACGTTTACGCCGCCGGCGACATGACGAGCTTCCCGATCAAGCAGGGCGGGCTGGCCGCCCAGCAGGCCGACCTGATCGCACAGCGCATCGCCTCCAACCACGGGGCTCCCGTCGCGCAATCCCGGGTCCATCGCGTACTGCGCGCCCGTCTGGTCGGCGGGTTGAATCCAGTCTACCTTCGAACTGAGCTCGACGAGTTCGGCCAGGCCACCGCCGCCTCCACTGTCCACGGTCACTTCGACGGCTCCGAGTCCGTCACGGCGCCGGAGAAGGTCTTCGGGCGCTACCTCGGCCCGTACCTTCACACGCGCGTGCCTGTGCTCTCACAGAGCTTGACCGGCGGTTGAGCGACCAAGGGCAAGGTCGGGTGCCTCCGCTTGCCGATACGGCTGATGGTGGGTCGGACTTCTTGACTGGGGCACCGATGAGCTGCGCCGCTATGTGCCGCGCGATCTCCTCGTGCCTATGCGCCGGAGATCTCGCGGTAGTGCTCGCGCCAGATCAGCTTGTAGATCGGGATCCAGCGGGGGATGCGGTTGATTACGGGGATGAAGGGAATGGAGATGAACGCCACGCTCAGCAAACCCATGATCAGCAGCACCTGGATGTCGGCGTTCGGGGATTCTTTCATCGGTTCGACCTGGTACCAGAGCGCATACAGCCACAGCCACGGCTGGCCGGGGTAGCTGCCGGTCTCGTTCATCAGGCCCCACTGCTCGCCGAGCAGATGCTGTCCTTCGGCGCGTTCGGCGAGCAGCCCGCCGTCGGCCATGAACAGCAGCGGCTTGGTGTAGTCGGTCTGGAAGAACGCGCTGCTGGACACCAGACCGCCTTCGAGGCCGCCGCTCTGGGCGAGGCTCTGCAGGCTGGCCATCATCGTCGGCACCGGTCCGGCGCCGCTGGTGTGCACGGTCACGGCGCCCGTGGTCGTGTCGACCGACACCGTGGCGGGCGGCGCCTTCTTTTCTTCCACCGCTTCCGAATATTCTTCAAGCGGCTTGGCGTAAGCTTCCGACCATTCCTTTTTCTGCGTTTCGGGTGCGGCCTTGTATTCGGCGAGCGCGCTCTGCAGCACCGGGTCGTTGGGGACGGTTTCAAGTGGTTTGACCACGTAGTCCTCGGCCGTGTCGATCGGATGGCTGACGCCGAGCCACCGCTGCGGGTGTAGGAAGATGAAGTGCTGCACGCTGCCCGAGCTGTGGTTGTAAGGGGGGCCGTATTCGGCGGTGTCGCTCGTTCCGTTGAGCTCCTTGGCCGCCGTGGTGGCGAAATCGGCCGGCAGTTCGTGCGACCACTGGGCGATCGTGGAGGGGGGGTCGTCGGGCGAGGAGAGCAGGACGGTGAGCAGCACCGCCAGCAGCGCGATCACGCCGACCGCGATGCACAGCTCTTTGACCAGGTCGTAGGGCGCATAGGGGCCCTTCCAGGGCTTCGTCCGGTCCTTGGGGCCAACGAGGCTCATGACTGCTCCCCCGTCGCGGCCCGGGGGACGCCTCCCCCGGTTGGGGCCTGCGGGGACCCGTTCGGCTCGGGGGGAGCCCCGGCCGACGTGAGCGCCACTCTCTGCTCGAGCTCGAACGGGGGCACGACGCCGTTGCGCCGCACGAGCAGGACGTGGACGCTCACCAGCGCCACGACCGCGATCGGCAGCAGGAGGATGTGGTAGCTGTACATCTGGCCGAAGTTGGTGAGGTTGAAGAACGCGCCGACGCCGACCGAGTTCATCGCGTCCTTGGCCTGCGTGGAGATCCACTGCGCGTCGAAGTTCTGCTGGGAGACGTAGCCGGTGAGCGCCGCGGGCACCGCCACCAGGAAGGTGATCGCGCCGGTGACCCACACGCGGCCGCGGCCGCCGCGCCAGGAGGCCATCCAGTACTTGCCCCACAGGTGCACGACCATCACGAAGAAGAACAGCTCCACGCTCCACATGTGGATGCTGTTGAAGAAGTGCCCGACGCTTGTCTCGTGCCACCACGCCGGCCCCTTCAGCGCGAGGATCGTGCCCGAGGCGATGATCACGATCAGGGAGGCGATGCTGGCCACTCCGAACACGTAGATCCAGGAAGCCACGTAGGTAGGCTGACCGTCGGGCAGGAGTCTCTCCGGCGGCAGCGCCTCGACGCCTTTTTCGCGGACTTTGACGGTCCACGACTTCGACCGGGGAGTCGAAGGGGGGGTGGTAGATGCGGCGCTCATGACGCACCTCCTCCACGACGAGCGGCGTCTCGCGCGGCGGCGCCGGGGAACGGCAGCAGGATCGCCAGAACAAAGACGATCAGCATCAGGCCGATGACCACGACGTTCGCGACCGACAGGTGGATGAAGTTCCAGTCCACCGTGTGCGCCGGGTGGTCGAGGTTGAAGACCGCGCCCATCGCATCCACAAAACCCAAGAGAACCCTCCTTCAATCGGCTTGCACACCACCTGCCGAGCGGTCGCCGCCAGCTTGGCAGCCCGAGAGCATACAGGGCGCACATGCGCCCTTAATTTCCTCGAACCCAGCCGCGGTGAGCAGCCTGAAGCGATAAGCAATGGCTGGGTGGTCGAGAGGTTCGAGGCGGGTGGTCATGGCACTCCGCCTTTCGTGCTGATGCAGGTCGCTCACCGCCTCCCGCCGCCGGCCGTGGCGAGCTCGCTGGGCATACGCTCGATGTTCGGCAGCCTGCGGCCAAGCCAGGCGGGTAGCCACCAGACGCGTGGGCCGAGGACCCGCATGATGGACGGTAGTAGGACGAGTCTGACGATTGTCGCGTCGAGCGCCACCGCGATCGTCAGTCCGACGCCGAATTGGCGCAAGGGGATGACACTGGCTCCGGCGAACGCTAGGAACACGGCCGTCATGACCGCCCGGTGGCGACCCGCGAGCGCCCTGATCAAGCCGCCTCGCTTCTCACCGCCGAGATCTCGAGTGCGATCTTCACCTTGTTGCCGAGGAGCGCTCCGCCGGTCTCGAGCGCCTGATTCCAGGTGAGGCCGAAATCTCTGCGGTTGAGCTCTCCGCGCAGCTCGAGCTCGATCCGCTCATCGTCGCCCGCTTCGCTTCTCGTGCCGCCCAGCTGCGCGTCGAGTGCGATCTCGCGGGTGACGCCGCGCATCGTCAGGTCGCCAACGATCCGGAACCGCCCGCCGTCGAGGGAGTCGATCCGGGTCGAGTGGAAACCGATCTCCGGGAAGCGCTCGACGTCAAAGAAGTCGGGCGAGCGCTGCAGGTGCTCGTCGCGCACGAGCTCGTTCGTGTCGATCGAGGCGGCCCTGACCGCCCCCGCCGCCCGCGGGGCGCCCGACCCTATCTGCAGCGTCCCATCGAACTCGCGGAAGCGACCGCGCACCGTCGTGAGCATCATGTGCTTCACGGCAAACGCGACGCTCGAACGTGAGGCGTCGACCGACCACCTGCCTGAGGGGACTACGCTCGCGCCGCCGGTCCCATCCACCACGGACATTCAAGACCCCCTGATCGGGTGACGAAGCTCGACGAGCAGACTCGCGCCTGCGATGCGTGGGCGCATCAGTAGAGGGCCCCACGGTCGGTCAGTGATTCTCCACACGGCGCGTCAGTCGCTCGGCCTGCGTTCAGGCGGACGGCGCGGCCGACTCCCGGCGCCGCCCGCGGACCGCCCGCGTCCTACTTCTCGTCGTCTGGCTTGCTCAGCGCCTTCCCGGCGCTCTGCACGACGTTGCGCAGGAAGTCGTACTGCGTGTGGACCAGCCGGTCGGCCATCTCCATGGCGGCGTCGACGATCTCCTGGCGCCTGGACGGACGCTCGCCGAGCGCCGGCAGCTTCTCGTCGACGGTGTCGACGAACTTGCGCACCGCGTCGATCGCGGCTCGCTGCCCCGACTCCAGCGAATTGAAAACCTCATCGGAGAGCTCTGTGGTACGGTCGACCGCGCTCGCCCGCGCGTGCTCCTTGCTCTCCACGGCGTGGCGCCGGCGAGTGCTCGCCCCCTTGCGTGCCGCCGCACTGCGCTGCGTCTTGGTCTCTGGCATTGGGATCTGCCTCCTTCGCGGGACGTGCGTCCCGATACCGATGCATTCACGGAAAGCCGGTCGGCCAGCGCCACCGACTCCGGGCGCCGCTTCGCGGCCACCGTCTCGAGTACGACCATAGGCCAGCCCATCGGCGGGGTCATCCGTAATGAGTGCGGACGCGGACGTGCTGAAGTACGCGCCCAGATCGCCCGCACGGGCCCGGAGGTCGCAATGGATATCGTCCGCTCCGGTGAGGCCACGTCCTGGTGGCTGATCTGCTGCGGCCGGAAGCGTCAGCCGGCGTGTGGCTCACGACGCGCCCTGCTCGGTGCTGCTCCTGCCACCAAAATGACCGCACACAACCTGGGAGGTCGATGATGTTCAAGAACGTGCTCGTGGGAGTGGATGGCAGGCCGGGGGGTCGTGACGCCATCGCGCTCGCCGCACAGCTCACGGACGCCGACGCAAGGGTGACGCTCGCCCACGTGTACAGCGGCGCGCTGCGCCCCTCTCACGCCGTCACCCCCGGCATGGTCAGAGAGGAGCGCGAAGCATCCGGGGAGCTGCTCGAGCGGGAGCGTGCCGCCGCGGAGCTGGGCGCGGAGCTCCTCAGCATCGCGTCGATGAGCCCCGGTGGAGGCCTGCACCAGCAGGCCGAGGAGCAGACTGCGGACCTGCTCGTGGTCGGCTCCTGCAGCCACGGCGCCTTCGGCCGCGCGATGCTGGGCGACGACACGCGCGCGGCCTTGAACGGCGCTCCCTGTGCGGTCGCGGTCGCCTCGCTCGGCTACGCCGACAGGCGGGCGCCCATAGCCAAGGTCGGCGTCGCCTACAACGCCTCGTCGGAGAGCGAGGCAGCGCTCGCGGTGGCGCGCCAGCTGGCGCAGCCCACGAGGGCAACGGTTCACGTGCTGGAAGTAGTCTCGATCCCCACCTACGCCTATACCGGCATCCTGCCTCCCGCGATCGGGGAGAGCATCGACGTGATGCTCAAGGAGGCAAACACCCGCATGGAGCAGCTGCCCGACATCGAGGGTCACGCGGTCTACGGCCTCGCGGGCGAGGAGCTCGCCGCCTTCGGCGACCAGGTGGATATCCTCGTGGTCGGCTCCCGCGGCTACGGCCCGGTGAAGCGCCTGGTGCTCGGCAGCACCTCCGATTACCTGGAGCGCCACGCGCGCTGTTCACTGCTCGTGCTGCCTCGCGCAGCCGCCACCAGCCCAGCCTGAAGCCCGCGACGCCCGCCGCGCGGCGGTGTTTTGAAGATCGCCCTAGCGAGGTAGCGACCAGACCGGCATCGGCAGCGCGAGACGAGACGTGAGCGGGTCGGCGCGGCAAAGCAGACTCTACGCTTGAGCGCGTGAGCGGGACACGCGAGGCCGAGGGCGCCAACGGGCACGAGCTGACCTTCGACGAGGAGCTTTTGCTGTGGCTCGGGGACGAGCCCGCGGAGGTCCGAGCAGCCGACGTGGAGCGCGTCCGCGATATCGCGGGTGAGTTTGCGCACGGCTTCGACTCGCTCGCACGGGTCGGGCGGGCCGTGACCGTCTTCGGGTCGGCGCGCACGCCGCGCGAGCACCCCGACTACGCGATGGTCCGTGAGGTCGGCGCGTGTCTGGGTCGCGCCGGCTACGCGATCATCACCGGCGGCGGCCCCGGATTGATGGAGGCCGCCAACCGCGGCGCACAGGACGCGGGCGCGCTGTCCGTCGGTTGCAATATCGAGCTCCCGCGCGAGCAGGCACTGAACCCTTACCTCGACATCGGGCTGCGCTTCCGCCACTTCTTTGCGCGCAAGGTGATGTTCGTCCGCTACGCGAGCGCCTTCGTCATCGCGCCCGGCGGCTACGGGACGCTCGACGAGTTGTTCGAGGCGCTCACGCTGATCCAGACGGCGACGATCCGCCACTTCCCGGTGATCCTCCTAGAGGGTGGCGCAGCCGGCCAGAGGCCGGCTGGCCGAAACGGGGATTCGCGCCGGAGGCGCGTGTCTCCCGGCTTCGGTCGGGCCCCTCTTTCTCAATCAAGCGACGGCGAGTGGGACGGACTGCTGGAGTGGCTGCGCACCCGCGCGCTCACCGAGCGGCACATCGACGCCAAGGATCTCGATGTACTCCACATGGTCAAGCAGCCATCGGAGGTCTGCGCGATCGTCGACGCGGCCCATCGGCGCCAGCATGAGCATGGCAGCCGGCAGAGACGGCGCACGACGACAACAACTACATAGGGTCGAAACTACACCCTGGGAAGCCAGTGGCTCAGACCGTCTCCGTGATCATTTCGATCGCCCCGCAGGGACACTCGGCCACACAGATCCCGCAGCCCTTGCAGTAGTCGAGGTCGAACGCGTAGCCGTCGCCCTCGTCCACCTTCAGGACCGCGTTGTCGGGGCAGACGCCGTAGCAGTTGTCGCAGCCGAAGCAGTTGCCGCAGCTGAGGCAGCGGCGCGCCTCGAACAGCGCATTGGTCTCGTCGAGGCCGAGTGTGACCTCATCGAAGGTGGACTGGCGACGGATGACGTCGAGCTGCGGGGTGACGGTGTGGGGCGCGTCGGCGTAGTACCAGATGTTGAGTGTCTCGAAGCTCGCGAGCTGAGGCTCCGGCGGGTGCACGAACTCGCTCGCGCGCAGCCAGGCGTCGATGTTGCGTGCGGCCTGCTTGCCGTGGCCGACGCCAACGGTGACGGTGCGCTCGGCGGGCACCATGTCCCCGCCAGCGAAGATGCCGGGGTGGCCGGTCATCATGTTCGCCCCGACCTGCACGACGCCGTCTTCGACCTGGAGGCCCGGCACGCCGTCGAGCAGTGAGAGGTCGGCTTCCTGGCCGAGCGCGAGCACCAGCGAGTCGGCCTCCAGCTCCGCCAGCTCGCCGGTGGGCTGGGGGAACCCGGAGGCGTCGAGCTCCATCTTCTCCAGCACCAGCCGACCCGCGCCGGCGTGGCGGATGGTGGAGAGCCACTTCATCATCACGCCCTCTTCGAGCGCCTCCTCGACCTCGAAGTCGTGCGCGGGCATCCGCTCGCGGGTGCGGCGGTAGACGACGATCGCCTCCTCGGCACCGAGGCGCTTGGCGGTGCGCGCGGCATCCATCGCCGTGTTGCCTCCTCCGTAGACGACGACGCGGCGACCGAGCAGTGGGCGCTCCTGCCCCTCCATGCTGCGCAATAGCGCCACAGCGTCGAGGATGTGCGCGGCCTCACCTGCCGGGATGTAGGCGCGTTTGCCGATGTGCGCGCCGACGGCCAGGAACGCGGCCTCGAAGCCGCCGTCGTGCATCCCATCGAGGATGTTCGTGACCTTGGTGTTCAACTCGAGCGTCACGCCGAGGTCGAGGATGCGCTGCACCTCCGCGTCGAGGATGTCGCGCGGCAGGCGGTAGCGGGGGATGCCGAAGCGCATCATGCCGCCGGCCATCGGTCCGGCGTCGCGGATCGTGACGGCGTGCCCGCGACGCGCGAGGTGGTAGGCGGCGGAAAGCCCGGAGGGGCCGGCGCCGACCACGAGGACGCGCTTGCCGGTCGGCTCGGCCTCCACTGTGAGGCCCCAACCCTGGCGGATCGCCTCGTCGCCGAGGAAGCGCTCGACCCCGTGGACGCCGACTGGGTCGTCCAACTGGGCGCGGTTGCAGGCGGTCTCGCAGGGGTGGTAGCAGACGCGCCCCATCACGGCGGGCAGCGGGTTGTCCTTGACGAGCTCGCGCCAGGCGGCCTCGTAGTCGCCGGACTCCGCGTGGTAGAGCCACTGCTGGATGTTCTCGCCGGCGGGGCAGGCGTGGTTGCAGGGCGGCAGACGATGCACGTACAGCGGTCGCTCCTCGCGCCAGGAGCCGGTCTTGTTCGCGAGGCTGGAGCCGACGTCGAGCGTGATCGCGAAGGGCTTGTCCATCACGCGGTCCCGCCCGCACCGTCGGTGGTAGGGGTTGGGATGGGGCGCCCCCCTTCGGGGCGCCCGGTGGGGTCGGTATCGCGGAGACCGAAGCGACGGATGTTGCGGTTCGCGCTCGCCTGAATGTGCGCGATCACGTCGGTTCGCGGCTCGGGCTTGAACAGGTGCGCGAAGCGCTTCTGCGGGCGCAGGTACTCCTCAACCGGCACCTGGCGACGGATCTTCGAGACGCCGACGACCTCGCCGTCGCGGGCTTCGAAGACGGGGAAGATGCCGCTCTCCTTCGCCAAGCGCGCGATCCGGATGGTGTCCTTTGAGGCGCTCCCCCAGCCCAGGGGACAGGGGACGAACACGTGCAGGTAGCGCGCGCCGCGGATCTCCATCGCGGTCTGGACCTTCGCCTCCAGGTCGCGCAACTCGGCGACGGTGGCGGTCGCGACGTAGGGGATCTCGTGCGCCATCGCGATCAGCGGCGCGCTCTTGCCCTGGCCGAAGACGTTGCCCGGCTCGGGGCCAACCGCCGGCGTGGTCGTGGTGCGCGCCGCGGGCGGGGTGGCACCCGAGCGCTGCACTCCCGTGTTCATATACCCCTCGTTGTCGTAACAGATGTAGAGCACGTCGTCGTTTCGCTCAAACATCCCGGAGAGGCAGGCGAAGCCGATGTCCACGGTGCCACCGTCTCCCCCCTGGCCGACGACGCGGATGTCCTCGCGGCCCTTCGCGCGTAGTGCCGCCGCGATCCCGGTGGCCACGGCAGGGGCGTTGCCGAACAGCGAGTGCAGCCACGGCAGCCGCCACGAGCTCTCGGGGTAGGGCGTGGAGAAGACCTCCAGGCAGCCCGTCGCGTTCGCCGCGATCATGCGCCCGTTCGTGGCGCGCATCGCGGCGTCGAGGGCGTAGCGCGCGCCGAGCGCCTCGCCGCAGCCCTGGCAGGCGCGGTGCCCGCAGGTGATCGCGTTGGAGCGCTGCTCGTCGGCCTGCACCGCACGCTGCGCGGGGTCGAGCAGGCGGTTGCCGACCGCGAAGGAGCCGGTCTGGTAGAAGCGGATCGCGGGTGCCTTCATGTCACACCGGCCCCGCCGCGACGGGGCCCACGTCGCGCAGGATGTTCTCGGCGTGCGGGCCCGAGGCGCGCGAGGCGCCCATCCGTGCCAGCTCGCGGTTGACGACGTTCCAGTCCATGTCGAGGAACGTCAGCTCCTCCAGGCGGTCGGCCGCCGCGTCGGCGAACAGGCCGCGCAGCGAGGCCTTCGTGATCGGCCGCCCGCCGAGGCCCGCGATCACGTTGTAGCAGTGGAGGTGGATCCCGGCGAGCGCCATCCGCACGTTCGCCGCGACGATCCCGCCGATGCCGACTGCGAGCGCCTTCTCGAGCACGACCACTCGCTGCGCGCCGCCCAGCGCCGCGCGCACCTCCTGGAGCGGGAACGGGCGGAACGAGACGATCCCGAGCGCTCCGATCTTTACGCCCTGCTCGCGCAGTTCGTCGATCGTGTCCTTGATCGTCCCCAGCACCGAGCCGAGCGCGACGACGATCGTCTCGGCGTCCTCGGTGCGGTAGAGGTGCAGCAGCCCGCCGGAGTCCCGGCCGAAGGCCTCCTTGAAGTCGGCGGCGATCTCGGGGATCAGCTCGAGCGCCTGCATCTGCTTGGCATGCGCGAGGTACTTGACCTCCATAAATGCCTCCGGGCCGACCATCGCGCCGATCGTGATCGGCTCGTCCGGGTTGAGCAGCTGGCGTGGCTGGAACGCCGGTAGGAACGCGTCCACCTGCTCCTGCGTGGGCATCGCCACCCGCTCGACGGCGTGCGTGAGGATGAAGCCGTCCATGCAGACCATCACCGGCGTGGAGAGCTCCTCCGCGAGCCGGAACGCCTGGATGTGCAGGTCGAGCGCCTCCTGGTTGGTCTCAGCGTAGAGCTGGATCCAACCGCTGTCGCGCTGGCTCATCGAGTCGCTGTGGTCGTTCCAGATGTTGATCGGCGCGCCGATCGCGCGGTTGGCGAGCGTCATCACGATCGGCAGACCGAGGCCGGAGGCGTTGTAGAGCGCCTCGGTCATGTACAGCAGCCCCTGGCTCGCGGTCGCGGTGTACGCGCGCGCGCCTGTGGCAGAGGCGCCGATCGACGCTGACATCGCGGCGAACTCCGACTCGACGTTGACGAACTCGCACGGGCCGAGCTCGCCGGTCTTCACGAGCTGGGAGAGGTTCTCGACGATGTGCGTCTGGGGCGAGATCGGGTATGCGCAGATCACCTCCGGGCGGCACAGCGCGACCGCCTCGGCGACAGCCCGTGAGCCCTCAAGCTGGCACGGCACCGCTCAGCTCCTTCATCTCGCCGGCAACCCAGTCGTGTGCGGCCTGCGCGGCGGCGACGTTGCCCTCGGCGACGTTCCCGCTGAAGCGCTCGCGGATCGCGCGCGACATCGCGTCGAGCGAGATCAGCCCGCTGAGCGCCGCGAAGCCGCCGAGCAACGCGGCATTTGCGACAGCGCGCCCGGTGTGCTCGCGCGCGAACTCGGAGGCGGGCACGGTCAGCAGCCGCTCGTGGCGGAAGCTGGCGACGAAGTCGCCCAGGCCGAGCTCGTCAAAGCTCCTGATGGAGTTGATCAGGATGAAGCCCGCGGGCCTGCAGCCGCCGAACACGTCCGCCTGGTGCAGCAGCGTGGGATCCTGGACGATCAGCGCGTCGGGCTCCATGACCGGCTCGCGCGTGCGGATCTCGTGGTCGTCGATGCGGCAGAACGCCACCACGGGGGCGCCCATGCGCTCGGAGCCGAAGCTCGGAAACGCCTGTGCGTAGCGACCCTCGTCGAACGCCGCCA
>JBEKYV010000540.1:0-2653 GCA_049510515.1 Solirubrobacteraceae bacterium
CAGCGAGCTGCGCCTGGACTTCATCAGCCGCCTGCGTGGCGAGCGGCGCTTCGCGACGAGCGAGGAGCTCGTCGAGCAGATGTACCGCGACGTCGAGGATACCCGCAGGATCCTTGCCGACGTGTGAGTCTTTGCTACCGTGTGCCCCCGCCGATGACGATGACCACCGAGAGAAAGCGCGAGCTCGCCGCCAAGTTCGGCTCCAGCGAGCGCGACACCGGTAACACCAGAGTGCAGGTCGCGCTCCTGACCGAGCGCATCAATCACCTCACCGAGCATCTGCGCGCGCAGAAGAAAGACCACCACTCGCGCCGTGGCCTGTTGATGCTGGTCGGCCGCCGCCGGCGCTTCCTCGACTACCTGCAGCGCACAGACCTCGAGGGCTACCGAGCGCTAATCAAAGAGCTCGGCCTGCGCAAGTAGGACGGTCGTGGACGCTACGCGCTCCTGTGTCCTCGGTCGCTCGTGTGCAGAGCACGCCACGCTCCCTGCGTCCTTGGATCGCTTGGTCCACGACCGTCCTACGACGTCGTGAGCGTTCTCGACCCCGGCACCGAGGTTCCAAGCTTCAGCCTCGCCACCGAAGGCGGCGAGCCCTTCACGACCAAGAGCCTGCGCGGCAAAACCACCGTGCTGGTGTTCTACCCGTTCGCATTCAGCCCCGTCTGCACCGACCAGCTGCAGCTGTACGAGAAGCAACTCGGCGAGATCACGGCCGACGGCGCGGCGATCTACGGCGTTTCCTGCGACAGCACGTGGGCGCAGAAAGCCTTCCGCGAAAAGCTCGGCGTCAGCATCCCGCAGCTCTCGGACTTCGAGCCCAAGGGAGCTGCGTGCACCGCCTTCGGCGTACTGCACGAGGGCGGCTTCCCGCAGCGTGCGTTGGTGATCGTCGGCCCTGACGGGGTCGTGCGCTGGAGCTACCAGGCCCCGTCGCCCGCAGACCTCCCAGGAGTCCACATGATCCTCGGCGGCCTCAAGAATATTTAGCCGCTAAGCTCCCTTCTGTTCGGAACAGAGAATAAAAAGACAGAGCCGCCGACCGAAGGGCGGACGAGGAAGGCAGAAATATGAGCAGTGATGCAGCCGTTACACGGGTCTCCGTGGAGATTGCCGGTAGCGAGATCTCCTTTGAGACCGGCAGGATGGCCAAGCAGGCCTCCGGCGCAGTGGTCGTCCGCCAGGGCGACACGATGGTGCTTGCAACAGCCGTCGCCGGCTCCCTGCGCGACGTCGACTTCCTTCCGCTGACGGTGGACGTCGAGGAGCGCATGTACGCCGCCGGGAAAATTCCCGGCTCGTTCTTCAAGCGCGAGGGCCGCCCCGGCGAGAAGGGCACGCTGACCGCGCGCATGATCGACCGCCCGATCCGCCCGCTGTTCCCCAAGGATTGGCGCTACGACACGCAGCTGGTCGCGATCCCGCTGTCGATCGACCACGTGCACCCCTATGACATCCTTGCGATGAACGGCGCCTCCGCGGCGCTGATGATCTCCGACATCCCGCTGCCCACGCCGGTCGGCGCGGTGCGCATCGGCAAGGTCGACGGCAACTTCGTCGTCAACCCCTCCGAGGAGGATCTGCAGGCGGACTCCGAGAACAGCTCGGACCTCGACCTGATCGTCGCGGGCACCGAGGAGGCGATCCTGATGGTCGAGGCGGGCGCCAACGAGATCCCCGAGGCCGAGATCCTCGACGCGCTCGACATCGCCCACGCGGAGATCAAGAAGCTGTGCGCACTCCAGCGCGACCTCGCCGCGAAAGCCGGCAAGGCGAAGAAAGCGTTCGCGACGATCGCCGTGGACACATCGCTGCTGGAGCAGATCCGCGGCTCCCACGGGAGCGCGCTGGACGCCGCCACGCAGGTCGAGGACAAGCTCGAGCGCCAGGACGCGACCAGGGCCGTCGAGGAGGCGATCCTCGCGCAGCACGCGCCGCCCGCACCCGATGGGGCGTCTGAGAGCGAACTCACGCACGCCAAGGAGCGCCGTGCAGCCGTGCAGCTCGCGTTCGACAAGCTCGAGAAGGCGATCATCCGCGAGCGCATCGCCGTGCACAAGAAGCGCCCCGACGGGCGCTCGGAGAACGAGATCCGCGACATCTCGATCGAAGTCGGCGTCACGCCGCGCACGCACGGCTCGGCGCTGTTCACGCGCGGGCAGACGCAGGCGCTGAGCGTCGTGGCGATGGGCACGCTCAAGGAGGAGATGCGCATCGACACGCTCGGCCTCGAGTCCAAAAAGTACTACTGGCACCACTACAACTTCCCGCCGTTCTCGGTCGGGGAAGCGGGCCGCATGGGCGGCGTCAAGCGCCGCGACATCGGCCACGGCGCGCTCGCCGAGCGCGCGCTCACGCCGATGGTGCCCTCGATCGAGGAGTTCCCGTACTCCATCCGGGTCGTCTCGGACATCCTCGAGTCAAACGGCTCCTCCTCGATGGCCTCAGTGTGCGGCTCCTCGCTGTCGCTGATGGACGCCGGGGTGCCGATCAAGCGGCCCGTCGCGGGCATCGCGATGGGCCTGATCAAAGAGGGCGATGACTACATCGTGCTGACCGACATCGCCGGCGTCGAGGACCACCTCGGTGACATGGACTTCAAGGTCGCCGGCACCGAGCGCGGGATCACCGCGCTGCAGATGGACATCAAGAT
>JBEKYV010000541.1:0-2647 GCA_049510515.1 Solirubrobacteraceae bacterium
CGTTCTCGGTGTCTGCGGCGATGCTGGCGCTGGCACTCGGCCTTACCACCGCCGCCTACGCCGTGCTCGGAGCGCTGATCGTCGCCGCCACGCTCGAGTCGGTGTTCGGCCTGTGCCTGGGCTGCAAGGCGTTCGCCCTCTTGATGCGAGCCGGTGTGATCCCGGAAGAGGTCTGCGAGCGCTGCAACGACATCGCGGCCGGGCGCGCCGGGCACGGCTGAGCGATGCTCGCCGGCAAGCCGACGCGGTGGGCGATCACGGCCCTCGCGGTGCTGGGGCTCGCGCTCGTCGCGATGCCCGCGGCCTTTCAGATGTTCGACCGCGCGCCGAAGGGCGCGCGCATGATCGCGGACTTTCGCCCGTACATGACAGTGGCCCGACTGAGCGGCTACCAGACCGAATTGCGCCAGATCGACGCCGCCGTCAAGGAGGGCGGCACGAGCGTCGCCGCCCAGCTGTCCCGATCGTCGTCGAGCTTCGCGACACGCTTCCCGGACTTCGCGCAGTTCGAGCGGCAATGGAGCGCGATCTACCCCGACATGAGCGGAATGCTCACGACGATCCGGCGTAACGTCGGCAACTACGAGGCCGTGGCTGCGCTGCCGAGCTTCACGCTGTTCCCCTGGTTCTTCGTGATCCCCGGGGTGATCGTGCTGGCGCTTCTTGGCCTCGGAATCATGCGTCGCGCTCGCTGGCGCAGCGTCCGTTGGGCGCTTGTCGCGTTGGGGCTCGCGCTCGTGCTCGCCCCGGCCGTGTTTCAGATGTTCTCGCGCGCCCCTAAAGGCGGTCGCATGATGACCGCGTTCAAGACGATCGAGACGAGCGGGCGGGTCGCGCGGATCCAGGGCTACTTCGGTGAGATCGCCGCTGGTCAGGGCGCGGTCGCACTCGAGCTCATCCCGGCGCTGCGGCGCTCCGGCGAGAGCGCTGCCGAGATCAGCACCGATTACCCGGGACTCACGACCTTCGACGCACAGTGGGTCCACATCCTCAACGACATGACGCCGATGATCGGCGCGATGAGCGACAACGTGGCCAACTACCAGGCGGTGGCGGCGCTGCCGCCGTTCGCGCTGTTCCCGTGGTTCTTCGTGCTCCCCGGCCTGCTCGTCGGCGGCGTCGCCGCCGGCGGCGGTCTCCGCCGGCTGCGCCGAGCCCGCGACGAGTCCTCCTCAGACGTTCTCAGTTCCTCAACCGAAGGAGTCATATGACCAATCGATCACTGCCGCGTCTCGGCGTCGGCCTCGCGGCGCTGGTAGCGCTGGCGCTCGCCGCTGTTCCGGCGAGCGCGGGGCAACTCAAGGGTACGTTCGGCATCTCTGCCGGCTCGTACTTCCGCATGATCTACCCTGCCGCCGCCAAGTCCAAGTCGAAGTACTTCTCCAACCCGTACTCGACCGATGCTGACAAGACCTACACGCTCGTCACCGGCGGCACCGATGGCGGTCTGCGCACGGGAGTGCTGCAGCCGGCCCCGACCCCGGCCTTCGACGCCAAGGGCAACTCCCTCGCCGGGCGCATCATCCGCCCGACCAGCTTCACTGGGATCGACTTCGGCCTCGTGACGCTCGGGACCGCTCCGAGCATCTCCGTCAGCGCGGGCCGGCTGAGCGGACAGCTCGTCGGCTTCACGGCGCAGTGGAACAAGCTCTCCTTCAAGCAGGGTTCCAGCGATGTCAGCGGGACCTACAACGCCAAGACCCACGCGTACGTGCTCACGTGGACGAGCGTGATCTCCGGCGGGCCGTTCAACGGCTTCACCGGATACTGGCACCTGCAGGGCAAGTTCGTCTCGTAGCCGGCGGCAGCTCCGCACGGACCTGCGGTGTTCCAAAGCCCGGGCGTCGCAGCGGTTGTTGGATTGGGGGGGTGGCCTCGGCCTGTGCGGCGAGGGCCGCCCCCCCGTCCGCACCGTCACCGTGGTGGCGCCTGCGATCGGCTCAGCAGCGCGCGTACATCGTGAAGTCGCCGTTCGCCGCGATCACGCGGAAGCGGCGACGCTCGAATGAGGCCAGCGGATGGGTGACGTCTTGGAAGAAGCCCCCCGCTGCGCCTCGGGTTGCTTCGATCACGATGCCCTTGTCGGGCACTCCGGAGTTCACGACGGACAGCGTGGCGGGGTTGCGGTGCAGGTCGAAAGCGAGGATGGGGACGATCCGCCAGTTCGCGGCGAGCGGCGAGCAACCGGCCAGCGTCAGGCGAACCGACGGCGGGGCGACCAGTCGGGCCAGCGCGATCTCGGCCTGCGCCTGTCGGGAGAAGATGTCGCGGTCGAGGTCGATGTCGCGCAGATTCGCGGGCACTTCGGCGACCGTCGCTGCGGCGACGGCGAGGGCCGCCACGGCCCACAGCCATCTCGTGCGGCGGGCGACAACGCGTTGCCAGCCGACGAGGAAGTACGCGAAGAAGACGGCCGTGAGGCAGAGGATTGGAAGTGCGTAGCGCTGGTTCAGTGGGAGAGTGGCTGCGCCAAGCGCGAGAAAGCTCGCCGCGCTGAGCGCCAGCGCGAGCGCGAGGACGGCCGGAAGCGCCCGCGTGCGCAGGTTGATCAGCACACCGCTGGCGGCGCCGGCGAGCACCGGCTTGCCGAAGTTCTGCGTGAACACCGCGACGAGCCGCCCCGGCGCCTGCGCGAGACCGGTCGGCC
>JBEKYV010000542.1:0-2642 GCA_049510515.1 Solirubrobacteraceae bacterium
TCCCAGGTCGTGTACAGCGCAAACACCGTGACCAGGAAGCACACGACGAAGAGGCCGGCCAGTGCCGCGCGCAGGCGCCGCGGCGGAGCCGCGCGCTGAGGATAGACGAGCACCAGCGCCCCAACCAGGATCAGCCACGGCACGGCAAACCAGCCATTGAAGAAGTGGGTGCCGTAAGCCCCCACGAGCCCATCGACCTGCAGCAGCCGCCCGGCGGTGAACGTGTTCCAAAACAACGCCGGCATGTCGAGCAGGTGCGTGAGCACGTAATGGATCTGGGCGTGCTGGTTGATGTGCTCGCGCTCGGAGACGTTGAAGACCGTGTTGCGGTACGGCAGGAAATAGGCGTTGATCGTCACGTTCCACCAGGCCGCGGCGGCAAAGCAGGGCACCAGCAGAGCGGCCAGCGCCGCCGATCTGGACCGCCCGCGACCCAGCAGCGGCCAGACGATCAGTACGACCCCGACGAGCACGAGCGGGATCGGAAACTTCAACAGGCCGAGGAGCAGCCCGAGCACGGCCAGGCGAGCGACCTGCGAGCGGCGCAGCGGCTCGCCGGCGTGGGCGAGGCGAAACGCGTAGGCGACCGAGACCGCAACGAGGCCGAGCACCACGGAATCGGCCGAGAGCGACGGCCCCTGAGCCAGGCCGGTCGGCACCAGCACGGCCACCGACCAAAGCCACCGCCAGCGCCGCATCAGCGCCACCGAGCAGGTCACCAGCGCCGCCCAGACCAGGCCGGCGACGAGGCGCGCGAGAAACAGCGTGGTCACGACCGGCGCCGAGAGCTGCCGGGCGAACCAGAACACGACCGTCTGTGGCACGTAGTTGACCGGCGAGTACAGCACCGTGTTCTCGAAGTGCGGGAACACCGTGTTCGATGCGTTCAACGTGAGGCCGAGATACCGGCTGTAGCTGCTGGGGTTGAAGTGCGTGCCCTGGCGCCCGAGGCTCAGACGAAACAGCTTGTGGATCACGAGGAACAGCGACTTGTTCAGGTAGCCGCCCACGCGACGATGCGGGACCAGGTAGCCGCTCTGCCCATTGCAGCCGACTGGCTTCGGATGCAGCGCGCAGCTGATGAACTGGGGGTACAGGTGCCCGAGCGCGAGCTGATAGGCACGGAAGACGTGTTCCGCCTCGTCGAGCCCGTCCCCGAGCGGCACCACGAACGTCATCCACACGACCGCCAGGAGCGCGACCACGGCCGTCCAGAGGACCGGCCCGGGGAGTCGCAGCCGCAGCCTCATCGCGCCCCCTGCTAGTCGCTGACTGCGGATTCCTGCGGGCGGGCCTCATCCTCGACGGTCTTCGTCTCGTGGTACTCCCGCTCCACGTTCACATCCCAGATGTTGTTCTTCGCGTCGATGCCCTTGGCGATGTTCTCGACCGCGGCGAAGGCCGTCAGGATCGAGTGGTCCTGGTTGTTGTAGCGGTGCATCCCGTTGCGGCCGATCAGGAAAAGGTTCGGCAGACGGTCGACCCATTCGCGGATCACCTCGAAGCGCTCGTAGCTGCCGAAATAGGCGGGATAGGCCTTCGGCACCCGCAGCACCTTGAGATCGAGGACGTCGTCGCGTTCGATCAGCGCCAGCTGGCAGAGCTCGTCGATCGCGAAGGCCGACAGCTCGCTGTCGCTCATCGACCACAGCTCGTCACCCTCGTTGGCGAAGTACTCCATCCCGACCCATAGCGTGTCCGCCTGGCCGACCAGGTAGGGGCTCCAGTTGTTGAAGATCTGCAGGCGGCCGACCTTGACCTCGGGCTCCTGCACGTAGATCCAGTTGTCGCTCATCCCCTGCAGGCGTGCGCCGTCGCGCCCGCGCAGCAGCACGCCGATGGTGATGAAGTCGCGGTACACCAGATGCTCGGCGACGTCGCGAACCTCGGCGGGGACGGCTCCACCCATGCCGGCGATCAACTCGCGCACGGGCATCGTGGAGATGAAGTACTCCCCCGCGACTCGGCGCTCGTTGCCGTCGGCATCCCGGACCGTCGCGGCCACGACGCGTTCGCCGGCGATCTCGAGAGCGGTGATCGTGTGGCCGAGGTGGATCTCGCCGCCGCGCTCGACGACCTGGCGCGCGACCTCCTCCCACAGCTGCCCGGGACCGCGCTTGGGGTAGAGGAAGCGCTCGATCAGGCTCGTCTCGCTGCCCTGCTGGTAGATGTCGCCGTCGGCGCCGCCGCGCGAGAAGATTCGGCTGAGCGCGTGGATCAGGACCTTCGACACCGACAGGCC
The DNA here is from genome assembly GCA_049510515.1 of Solirubrobacteraceae bacterium. Taxonomy (GTDB): domain Bacteria; phylum Actinomycetota; class Thermoleophilia; order Solirubrobacterales; family Solirubrobacteraceae; genus Palsa-744. The sequence goes on from JBEKYV010000542.1 coordinate 2,243, forward strand.
CTTGATCCGCTGGGCGCCCCAGTCGGCCTTGATCTGCGAACAGGGCACGCCCCAGACCTTCTCGGTGTAGTCCTCGAAGAAGGTGCGGTAGAGCTCGCGACCGAAGCGGTTGATCATGAACTGCTCGAGCGTGCTCTCGTCGCGGATCGGGAAGGCCCGCGCACGGGCGTAGCTGACGGCGATCTTCAGCATTCGCCACGGTCCGAGGTTGCGCACCGTGTTGGCGTTGAGGCTGACCGGATAGTCGAACATGCGCCCGAGGTAGAGGATCCGCGAGCGCCGCTCGCGCAGAAGCATCACCAGCTCGACCTCGTCCGGGTCGGGGCCGGCCGCGGCGACCCCCTCGAGCCAGCCGGGGTCGTCCTCCCGACCGCCCTGGACCGGCATGATCCCGGTCCAC
>JBEKYV010000543.1:0-2642 GCA_049510515.1 Solirubrobacteraceae bacterium
GACGTGATCCGCGAGTCGGGATCTGCGGCGGATTTCCCGGCGTGGGACTACCAGGAGTACCCGAAGACGCTGCCCCGCGACGACTTCTGGGGTCAGTGCCGGCGCACCATCATGGGCCGCCGGATGAGCGAGGTGGAGGTTGGGGAGCTGGTCGCCCACCTCCGTGCGGTGCTGGACCTCGGACCAGCCGATGTGCTCCTCGATCTCGGCTGCGGCAACGGGGCCCTGGCCGCGAGGCTCTTCGACGACTGCACGGCGTACACCGGGGTCGATCAGTCGGCTTACCTTATCGAGATTGCCAAGGAGTACTTCGAGCGGCCGCCCAGGTATCTGTTCATCCACGGGGACGTGGCTGAGCTTGCGGATTCCGTGGCAAGGCCCGAGTCCTTCACCAAGATCCTCTGCTTCGCGGCTCTGCAGTACCTGCCTCCCGCCACGGTGGACATGGTGCTGCGCGCGGTATCCGACCGCTTCCCGAACGCTCGGCGCATGGTCCTCGGCAATCTGCCCGACCGGGACAGGGCAGGGCGCTTCTATCGCGATGGCTACGCTGAAGGCGATCTCGACGAGCACAGATCCCAGGTCGGGAAGTGGTGGTCGATCGATCAGATGGGAGCGTTGGCGAGGAACTTCGGGTGGGACATCGCCACGTCGAGGATGTCCGAGGACTTCTTCAACGCGAATTACCGGTTCGATGCGATCTTCACGAGGGAGTGACGCGGTGAGCATCGAGCTGATGGCACCAGGCCAGGGGAGCGACCCCGTGGCCGGCTTGGCGGCGTTGCGCGCCCTGGGGCAAGCAGCGTGACCCCGACTCGCTCGGAACCTGCGATGCCCGCGGTCGCCGTGGTCATGATCACCTACAACCACGAGCCATTCATAGTCGAAAGCATCGAAAGCGTGTTCGCCCAGCGCTACGACGGCGTGATCCACCTGGTGGTGGCCGATGACTGCTCGACCGACGGAACCCAGGCACTGATAGCCGATACACTCGCCCACGCTCCGGCCCACGTCATCGTGCACCCGCTGCTGCGGACGAGCAACGTCGGTGGCTTCGGAAACCTCACAGGGGCCTGGGAGGTAGCGAACCAGAGTGGCAGCTCGTACATCGCCATTCTCGAGGGAGACGACTTCTGGTGTGATCCGTCGAAGCTCGCTCTCCAGGCGGGCTATCTGGAAGCGCATCCGCGGGCAACCATCTCGTTCGGTCTGGCGAGGGAGCTGATTCTCTTTGAGAATCCTCCGAGTTCAAAGGTCGTCATCATCCCGCCCACTGAGCATCCGACCTACGGGGATCTTCTGCTTGGCAACTTCATTCAGACGTGCACGGTTCTCTATCGGGCGGGGGTTTTGCCGCGCTTCCCGGAGTGGTTCGCTGAATGCCCGATTCGCGATTGGCCGTTGCACTTGGTGCACGCGAGCGACGGTGATATGCACTATCTCGATCGGGTGGTCGCGGTCCATCGCCAGCACGAGGGGGGTAAGTGGTGGACCCCGGGCAGGAGCCAGCGCAACCGCAATCTCACGACTGAGGCCATTCAGCGCGTGGCCCTGGCTCACCTGGGGACCAGAGGACAGGTGAAGGGTCGACGGTTGATCGCAGCGCGCCATGCCTGGCGGGCCAGCAGCAGCCGGAACGTCGCGGGGCGCTACGCTCACCTGGCCATGGCGGGGGTGCTCGATCCGCGGCGCGCCGTCCGGCGGGTGCGCCGCGGCAGAGGACCGCGGTCCTCCTCGGGGCAGGGGTCCACGTGAGCGCCGCTGCGACTCGGTCAGCGCCCCCTCGGGTTCCGACGGCGGTGCGGGGCGCCATCGCTCGAGCATCGAGTGGAGGGTCGGCCGGATGATCCGCAGACCGAGCGCCAAGCCCTTGCGGCGGAGGTCTGGGCTCCGCATTCCCAGCCGGGGGGGCCTCCAACGGCGGATCTCGGGAGCGGTGGCTGCCACGCGCCGGGCGGTTGCCCGATCGCGGGCGCGGAGGCTCCTCCGGGCTTTGCCGGGCCAGGCCAAGGTCCATCTGGGTTGCGGGCAGAACCGGTTCGAGGGATGGATCAACGTGGACATCAATCGCGCCGTCCAACCAGATGTCAGGCTCGATCTTCGGGGCGGCTTTCCCGCGCCTCCGGGATCGGTGGGCTTCATCTTCTCCGAGCACCTCTTTGAGCACCTGACCCTGGAGGAGGGATGCCGGGTCTTCTCCGACTGCCATGCCGCCCTTCAGGCTGGAGGTGTCATGCGGATCGCCATGCCAGATCTCCGATACGTCGTGGAGCGGTACATCGGAGGTGGAGACGTGGGCGACCTTGGCCCCGAAACACGAGACGATGTGGAGTTTCGGAAGATCGACAGCCCGGCCCGGCTCCTCAACTTCGCGCTGCGCTCGTGGGGCCATGTCTACCTGTACGACGTCGACGAGCTGACCCTCCGACTGCGTCAAGCTGGCTTCACCAAGGTTGAGAGTCCGAAGATTCTGATGTCGCACCACCCGGAGCTCGTCGGGCTCGAGAAGCGCGAGGCGTCTCGACTGATAGTCGAGGCGACGAAGTGACGGCGGTGCTGTTGCCACGGACGAGATGAAGGGGAGCTTCGGCGATGACGGGGTGCCGCGGAGCCCCGCTGCTGCCGAGAACGCGGTGGGCGGC
>JBEKYV010000544.1:0-2635 GCA_049510515.1 Solirubrobacteraceae bacterium
CGCCTGGAATTCGGAGTTTTCGCTCTTGAGGATCGTGAGGACGGGGGCCCCAAGCGCCGCGGCCAGCAGGAACACGGCCCCGGCGATCAGCAGGACGCGTCGCGTACGCTCGGAGGCCAGCCGCGCGAGACGATCAATCATTGCGGTCTCCCGATGGGCCGCTGCGAGGAGAGGAGCCGAGCCATCCCGGGCGATTATAGTGACTGCTAACTAATTGTCAAGAAAACTCTCAGGTCTACCGAACGCCTCACGCGGGCGCATTGGCCGGGGTGGCGGTAGATCAAAGATTTAAGCCCCTAACCATATAAGACTAAGTCTTATTCTCGTTTGGTAGGGGGCCGAAAATAGAGCGCACCCGACGAGCCGGCGGCACCCCACCACGAGCCGGCCGGGGCACCCCCACCACAAGCCGGCCGGGGCACCCCAACGAGCCGGCCGGGGTGTACCCCAACGAGCCAGCGGCATGAGGACAAAGACTTTTTGACCCCTAACCAAACGAGATCGAGTCTTATTCTTATTTGGTTTGGGCCCGCAAAGAGCAAACACGCGCACGGCTCGGGCGCAACTGTGTGGCTGGGCTCGCCCAGCGGTCAGTTGCCTCGCTGGCCAATTGCCTCGCTGGCCAATTGCCTCGCTGGCCAATTGCCTCGCGGCCAACCGCCCGCGGCCATTGCCTCGCGGCCAACCGCCCCGCGCCGGCGTGCACGCTGCGCTGGCAGCCCGCTACTCCTCCGCCTCGCGCCACACCTCGACCGAGACTTCGGCGACCGGCAGCGGGATCGGCGGCTCGGGCTTGGTCGCCTTCACCCACACCCCTTCGAACTCGTAGTCGGCGAGCAGGCGATCGGCGATCGTGCTGCACAGCCGCTCAAGCGTGCGATGCGAGCGCTGCTGGGCGACGAGCGCGACCAGCTGACATACCTCGCCGTAGTCGACGGTGTCCTCGATGCGATCGGTGACGGTCGCGTCGGTTTCGCCGAGCTCCAGACGCAGGTCGAGCATCAGCCGCTGGCCGATCTCGCGCTCCGCCTCGCTCACGCCGTGGTGGGTGTAGAGCGAGAGGCCGGTGATCTCGATCGTGACCGACTCCGCGCCCTCCCCATCCTCCTCGTCCAGCTCCTCGTCCTCGTAATGCTCGGGCTCATCTTCGGGCGCACCTTGCTCCAGCTCCTCGCGCCAACCGGCCTCGCCCTCCGAGGCGCCCGGCCGATCGGCTGCGTCGCCCGCATCCAGATCGTGATCGCCGTCTGGTGAATCCTCGCTCATCGCGCGCCCAACGTAGCAGCGGCCACCTCGAGCGCGGCCCGCACGGGGGCGACGTCGTGCACGCGCAGCACGCGTGCGCCGCGCTCGTAGGCCAGCACGCAGGTGGCGATTGTGCCCGGGAGCCTGCCCGCGACGTCGACCGGCTCGCTCACCGTCCCCGCAGCGGCGAGGATCCGCCCGATGAAGCTCTTGCGTGAGGTGCCAACCACAAGCGGGCGGCCGAGCACGGCCAGCTCAGAGAGGCGGCGCAGCAACTGAAGATTGTGCTCCAGCGTCTTGCCAAAGCCGATCCCGGGATCGAGCAGCACCCGCTCCTCGGCGATCCCCTCCGCCACGGCGAACGCGAGACGCTGCTCGAGGAACGCCTTGACGTCGTCGACCACATCCTTGTACTGAGGCCCGCCCACCCTGCCCACCCCGCCCACTCCGCCCACCTCGCCCACCCCGCGCTGCATCGTGCGCGGTTCGCCGAGCATGTGCATCAGGCAGCATTCCGCGCCGCTCTGCGCCACCACCCCCGGCATCTCGGGATCGCCGCGCAGAGCGGTCACGTCGTTGACGAGCGTGGCGCCCGCCCCCAGCGCGGCGCGGGCGACCGACGCCTTGGAGGTGTCGATCGAAATGACCGCGCCGCTCGCCATCGCGGCGAGACCCTCCACCACCGGCAGCACCCGCCGCAGCTCCTCCTCGGCGCCCACCGGATCGGCGCCCGGCCGCGTCGATTCTCCACCTACATCGAGGATCTCAGCCCCCTCCTGGGCAAGCCGCCACCCATGCGCGACCGCAGCGCCCGGGTCGAGAAACAAGCCCCCGTCGGAGAACGAGTCGGGCGTCACGTTGACCACGCCCATCAGGCGGAAGCCACCCGCGTCGCGCACGTCAGCGCTCAGGCGAGTTCCGGGCGCTCGGGGTCGGTTCCGCGAATGTCAGCCGTGCCACCGGCCAACCCAGGGCGCGGCAACGGACGCGGCACTTCGCGGCCGGGGCGCTCCGCCGGCGCCGGTGGCGCGGGCGGCAGCTCGGGCGCACGCGGCTCCTCGGAGCCGAACACTTCCACCTCGCTCTTGCCCTCCAGCAGCGCGTTGAACTCCTCCTTCTCGAGCGTCTCGCGCTTGACGAGGATCTCCGAGATCGAGCCGAGGTACTGGCGGTGCTCGGTGAGGATGTCGCGGGCGCGCTGGTGGGCAGCCTCGATGATGCGCCGCACCTCGTCATCGATCTCGCGCGCGATCTCATCGGAGTAGTCGGGCTCGGTGGAGAACTCGCGGCCGAGGAAGGGCTGGGAATGCTCATGGCCGAAGACGCGCGGGCCGAGCTTCTCGGACATGCCGAAGCGCATCACCATCTGCTTGGCGGTGGCGGTCACCTT
>JBEKYV010000545.1:0-2633 GCA_049510515.1 Solirubrobacteraceae bacterium
GCCGGCGCATCCAGCCGATCAGCTCAAGCGAGCAACCATCCAACACATGGCGCGGTCGCACCACCCGGACCGTCGCCGGGAAGCCATCGAGATGGGTAGTGTGTCGTATCTTCGCTCGACCGAGCCTGAGGCGATCGGCCAGCCGTTGGCGAGGTAGAGGTCGTAGCGCATCCGTTGGCGGTTGCGTTGGTAGTAGGAAGCGGTGTTGAGCAGCGTCTTGGCCTTGGTGCCGGTGAGCTTGCGTTTGGTGACGATCAGCCTGAGGCCCTTGACGACTTGGTCGACGCGCCCTTCGAGGATGCGCTTGGCGCGCTCGTAGACGAACGCCTGTGCCTCGAGGCTGCCCTCGCGGTAGAGCGCGTGCCCGCACGCCCACAGCTTCTCCAGCGCGTGCAGGAAATCCAGCACGAGGGTGACGTCTTCAAAGCTTGCGGCCACGCGCTGTTGCAGCGCCCGCTCGCCGTCGGTGACGATCACCCAGGTGTGCTGGCGGCGCTGGTCGCGGCGGGTCATCTCGGCCTTGACGTCTGCGATGAACGTGTCTTTGTCGGCGGTAAGGCTGGCCCACACGCGCTTGTGGCTGGCCCGCACGCGCGGCTGGCGCTCAGGCCGCTGGTCGGGGGAGAACAGGCTGTCTAGCACTTCCTGCGGGGTGCGCACGAGCGGTGGCTGGTTGTGCACGGCGGCGACCGTTGCCATCCGCTTCTTGTTGGCCTTCTGTCCCTTCCCGCGACGCACGACGCGCAGCGCGCGCTCTGGCTTGACCATCGGGATGCCCTTGCAGTCGATCGCGCCGATCAGGATCTCGCCCTCCGCCGGCGTCACCTCGGCCGCCGGGCGCTCGACGTAGAAGTCCTCGAAGTCGACGGCCGCCTCGCGCACCAGCTGCTCGGCCGCGCGCTTGGGGACCTTCAGTCCGGTCGTCTCGCTCATCAGCGCAAGCGCCTCGTCGAACGGGGAGCACACGACCATCCGCAAAAGCCGTCGCTGACACTCGTAGCTGTAGATCCGCCGCGGCAGGCGCAGCTCGGAGTCGAGCGGGTGGATCGCCTGCTGTCCTGGCGCGCCGTACCCCATCCGCCTGACGGAGATCTCGCCGACCAGCGTCAGCACCGGGCGGGTGTGACGGCGCTTGTAGGAAAGCCGCGTGGGACCCTCAGGGCCTTGCACGATGATCGCCTGCCCGACAGCACCATCACCGCGCTGATCGATCTGCGCCTGCAGCGCACGCCGCGCCAGCTCCCGGCCCCGGCGCTCTGACCCGCGCTCGAGCTCGCCGAGCCCAACGCGCGCTCCCAAGCCACCCTCCAGGAAGCGCTCAAGCTCGGAGAACGCCTCGCTCGCCGAATCGGACCGGTCGTCCATTGCGAGCGTCCAGTATGGTACTGGACGATGACGGAACGCAGACCCTCGCCCAAGCCGACAGAGCACCGCCTGGAGCGCCTGCGCTCCGACTACGAGACCGCCAAGCGAAAGATCACCGAGGTCGGCTTCACCTGCGAGGGCTCACTCGTCGAGCGCTACACGACCTGCAACAACCCCAACTGCCGCTGCCGCGATCTTCAGCAGCGCCACGGCCCCTATTGGCAGCTGTCCTGGAAAGAGGACGGCAAGACCCACTCCAAGCTGATCTCCGCCGAGGACGCCGCGCTCTACAGACAGTGGATCGACAACCGTCGCCGGCTCGAGGCAGCGCTCGAGCAGATGCGCGACCTCTCCCGCCAGGCCGGCGAGCAGATCCTCGCAAGCCAAGGCCGACCCTTCCACGGCCCCAAGCGCCGCCCCCAGCGCCGTCGCTCAGCCGGCTAGAAGCTGCTCAAACCTGGGGATATCCCGATATCCCCAGGTTTTGTGCACCTCAACACGCCGATACCCCGCCCAAAAACCCGGGATTACCAGACACTTCCCACTCGTTCTGAAATAGCCACGCCCTTATCAATCGGGTGTGGCTCTCCGGGAGGGTCGTGCCGAGCCGGTGAAACACCGCGGAAATCGGGGGTTCTTGGGGTTGCGAGGGAGAGCTGCTGGGGGCCGTTTGCTGGGCTTGATCCCGGGGGTTAGGCGCTCGGCCTGGGTTTCCTGGCGGTTTGATGCGATCGGCGGCGCCGAACTGGGCGTGATCGGGCGCGGCAGGAGTCGATAGAGAGGGTGCCGAAGGTCGGCGTTGACCTGTCAACGTCGACCACGAAAGGTGGCCGCAATGACCGCCGACCTTGGCACCCGTTCTGGCGAACTTTACGCGCCAGGGGATGAACTCCTGCCTGGCGCAGCGCTTGGTGGGGATGATGCAACGGATCTTGAGCGCGATCGCGCTCCTGCGAACGGCAGGGATGCGTTTGCTCGCTCGCGGGAGCGGTTTGACGCGATCGTGGACTCGTTGGAGAGCGTAGAGACCGATCGGCTTGAGCACTCCGAGCTGGAGGAAAGCGTCCGCCTCCAGGGGCAGGTCGAGTTGCGGAATTTGACCTTCGGTTACAACCCGGTTTCGCCACCGCTCATTGAGAATCTCAACCTGTGTATCAAACCGGGCCAGCGCGTGGCTTTCGTGGGGCCAAGCGGCTCGGGAAAATCAACCGTTGCGAAGATGATTTGCGGGCTGTGCTGCACTCCGGTCGAGATGAAGCCGCGCGACT
>JBEKYV010000546.1:0-2633 GCA_049510515.1 Solirubrobacteraceae bacterium
CCACCGCGGCGAGCTGCTGCTGGCGGGCTCGGTGATCTGCTACCGCCCCTACGCGTGCGCCGATGGCTGGGTGACGCTCGGCGCGTTGGAGCCGAAGTTCTGGCAGGCGTGGTGCAAGGGCGTGGAGCGCGAGGAACTGATCGAGCGCCAGTTCGAAGCCCCCGGCTCCGACGCGCACGCGCAGGTGGTGGAGATCTTCAAGACGCGCACCCGCGCCCAATGGGAGCAGTTCGCGCGCGAACACGACTGCTGCCTGGAGCCGGTGCTGGAGCTCGACGAGGCGCTCGACTCCGAGCTGGTGCGCGCCCGCGAGATGGTTGTCAACCTCAAGCAGCCCGGCGTCGAGGGAGGGGTGCGCCAGCTCGGCGTGCCCGTAAAGCTGGAACGAACCCCCGGCACCCCCGACCGCCTGCCGGGCCCGGCGCTGGGTGAGCACACGGAGGAGGCGCTCGCCGCGGTCGGCTACTCCCCCGAGGAGATCGCCGCGCTGCTGGAGTCGGGCGCTGTTGCGGGCCCCGCCCACCCCGCCGCGGCGGGGCAGGGCGGGACGTTTCGGGCGTAGGGTCCGGCAGTCATCCTCGGCTGCGCAGTGCGGTTCGCAGATCATCGGTAAAAGCCTGTATGGTTGGGTCGGATCGTCCGGCTCGGTAGAAATCCATGGGCGCGATGATCTCCTCGGCCAACTCAGCCCCACCCTGAACCACGATCTGGCCCGCAGCTTCCAAGCTCTCTATCAACCACGTCTTCCAGAAGTGGCGGGCATCTGGTGTGCCGAGGGGGGGTTGGACGCCAAAGGTCTCGGCAAATGAGACCGGGTCCGATAGGAGCCATCGCTCGACGCACGGGTCCGGCGTCCCGATGACATAGAACGGGAACACTGCAGAATCGAGCACTGCCTCGATTTCGGCACGCCGAGCGGCTGGGCCGATGGCGTTTGCGTCGACAAGGATGACGAGCAGGTCGGGGGTACCAGAGCGATGGGAGATCCATGACTGGAATGCCTTCAGCTCCCGTTTGAGTCGTCCGATCCCGGCGCTGGCGGTTGCTGTGCGGATGGAGACCTCGATCTGGAGTTCCTCCGCGACCCGTCCCACCAGTGCACGAGCGCAACTCTCGCGAGCACTGTCCTCGCAGAACAGCTCCACTTGTCCTGTCATCTTCTCAGGAGTCCAGCCAGCCACGACGGAGGAGCGCTGCAACCTTGTCGTGGTCGTCAGGTTCGTTCAGAAGCTCATTTATCGCTTTGTCGGACCACAGGCTCGAGTCCTGCTCAAACCGCCGCACCACGCTCCGTTGCCCTTCCCGGCCGACGCTGAACAGGTCAATTGTGCCGCTGCTGTTGTCTCTTGCCCTGGTGAGCATTGCGGCGACGAAGTCTGGTGAGTGAGTCGTGACGACGATTTGGGCACCTCCGCGGCGTGCCAGAGATGTCAGTAGCTCGGCCACCCTGTCGAGGCGCTGGGGTTGCACGCCATTCTCGGGCTCCTCGAATGCGATCAGCCCACGCGTCGCAGTCACGGCGATCACGCACAGCGCGAGCACCCGCAGCGTGCCCTCGGAGATGACTCGCGAGGAGAACGTCGTCCCATCTTGCTCGATCTGGATATCGAGTGTTCCGCGCTTCGTGTCGAGGTCCACATCGAGACCGCTGACCGCCGGAATCACGGCCCGCAACGCGCGACGCACTGCGAAAAACTCCTGCTCTTTTCGGTCTTGAGACCGTAGAGAAAGGGCGCGAGGTGCTCGCCGCGCACGCCGATGTCGACCACCTCGCGTGGGGGTGCAGCTCTGCGCATTGCGGTCTGCGGGTCGAGGTAGTGCGTGCGCCAACTCGCCAGCTCGCTGCGCACCAGGTCAAACAACGGATAGGAGGCGCCAGAAAGGCGGGCGTCGGAGAGGTATGTGTGGTTGACACCCAGCGGCTCGTGCGGTGGTCTCCCGCCACCGCCGGATCGTCGTACGATCAGCTCATCGTCGACGGTTTCGATGCGCGGGTTGTGGATGGGCTTCCACCACTTTGTGAGCTGCGTCAGATGCTCATCAGCGAGGGAGAGGATGCCCGTATCGGGGTCGATTTCGACTTCCACGTGGTAGCGAGCTCGGACGATGTCGCGGCCGTTGCTGCTCGGCATTGCCAGGTCGGCCTCGATCGAGAACCGCGCGCTCGGTTTCTGGAGCAACTCGGGCAATCCACCTCGTGGAAGCGTGAAAGCCTCGGCCGGAAAGCCTCTGATTGGATCGCTCAGCGCATCTGCAAGCGTCCGCTGTGTGCCAGCGCGAGCGAGCATCTGCAGTGCGTCGAGGAGGTTGCTCTTGCCGGCGGCGTTGGGTCCGAAAAGCACCGCTAGGCGTGGGAGCTCGAACGCAACGTTGGTGAGTGACTTGAACCCGTTGACCGATATGCGCTTGAGCACCTACCTATGTTATGCGGAGGCCGCCGGCGGGACCTTCCAGCCCTACCACCGAGCGCGGTGGTGCTCCACCACGCCGACGCCTTGGGCCAGCTCGACACCGCCGGGGAGCGTGCCGCTGAAGGTCCCGAACGGCGCGCGGTAGTCGCTGCGCACCAGCAGCAGGCTCTCGCGGCGGCTGCGCTGTGCCTCGGCGGTGAAGCGCAGGTGGGTGGCCGCGTC
>JBEKYV010000547.1:0-2628 GCA_049510515.1 Solirubrobacteraceae bacterium
TCCCTCTCAGCCTGCCTTGCTCGCTCATGATCCCGGCCTTGAGGAACGCCTTGATCAGCGCCAGCACGCGCTTGTCGCGAACCCGCCGTCGCACCCGATCCAGAATGGCCGAGTGCGAGAGCTCATCGAAACACGCCTTGACGTCGGCTTCCACGATCCACTCGTAGTTGCGAGGGGATGTGGTGAGCCAGTGGATCTCGGCGATCGCGTCCTGACACTGGCGCCCGGGCCGGAACCCGTACGAGCAGGGCTGGAAATCGGCCTCGAAGATCGGCTCCAGCACCAGCTTCAGGGCAGCCTGAACTACGCGGTCGCGGAGGGCAGGCACCCCGAGGCGACGGAACTTCTTGGGGTCGCGCTTGGGGATTAGCCGTTCCTTGACCGCCAGCGGCCGGAAGCTCCCAGAACAAAGCTCCTCGCGGAGCCCTTCCAGGAACCTCTGCACGCCCGGCACCTGCTCGATGTAGCGGGCGGTCTGCCCGTCCACACCCGCCGAGCGTGACCCTCGATTCGCCCTGACCCGCAGCCACGCCACCATCAGCGTCGCCCGGTCGCAGACGAGGTTGTGGAGGTCTGAAAACCTCCGGTCCTGATCGTCGGTGGACCACTTGTGCAGCTTGCGCTGGATTCCGAGTACCCGCTCCTGCGCCGACTTCGGCGAAGGCCACGGCGCGCCGCTATTCAACGACGACCTCCTCGCGTTCCAGACGGGCTGCAAGCCCACTGCTCCCCTTCGCCCTGCAGGCGGCTTTCCCGCCCTCCACGGCCGGTCGTTGCTCCGGCGACTACTACGAGAGCTATGCCCCCACCCGGCGCCATCAGCTGACGCTGCGCCTTGCCTGCCTCCCGAAGGGGGCGAGGCGACACCGGGCGGGTTCCCACGTTCACTGCCGTTCGCTTGGCGGGGTCGGCGCCCAGCTCTTCCCCTGCGGGCCTGTTGTGGCGATCACGCGGCCGCTCGCCACACACCCCGCGCCACGCAACTATCCGCGTCGCGCGAGGCCGGGTTCCCCGCCTTTCCTCGGGGTTCCCGCGCACCGCTGACCCGGCCCATATCCATCGGGTTTGAGCCGGGGGCATCGCTTGAGGGGGTTCGATCACTGGTTCACTTTCGTTACACGCTGTCCGCCTTGCTTGCCGCGCCCACGCCATCCGATAGTGCTGGCGCGTCGCGTCGTTGTCAGGGCTGCTTGCCGCCCTTCCCCGCAGCTCCCGGGGTCAGGCTGCCCTCAGCTTCCTCGGGCTGCCGCGACAGCCCGGCGGTGGGGTCTTGCACCCCACACGAACCGGCAGCGCCTCGTGGCGCACAAAGGGGTCTATGCAGATGATCGCCTGGGGTGCGTGGTGGCGCGTGGAGGCGGCGTACCCGGCGGTCATGTCCATCGAGACGGCGCGCAGCTTGCTGGCGCGCGCGAGCAGCTGCGGATCGAGTTCGCTGCCGTCTGTGAGCCACGCGGCTGGGATGCCGTGGCCTGCGGGGACGGTCGGGCAGGGGCCGAACGGGACCATGATCGCGGGCTCTGGTGCCTGGTGCGGCTGGCCGGCTGGCGGCTGGGGCGGCGGGGAGGGGGACGCGGGGTCGGGGTCTAACTCGATAAAGAAGCGGTCGGCGGCGTTCTCGCCCCTGCCCTTGCACCCCCACGCTACGCATCGTCGCTGGTGGTCGGCGACGAGCGTCAGGTAGTTGTGCTGGCGCTTCCAGGAGACCTCGTCGATCCCGATCTCGAACAGGTCGTCGAGCCGGTCGGGGTCGAGTTCGTCGTCGCACACGCGGTTGATGATCCGCCCGACCGTGCGCCAGTCGATCCGCAGCATCTGCGTGATCGTCGTCTTATCGGTCCGCGTTGCCAGCCACGCCGCCAGGCACTCGAAGTCTCTGGTGAACTCCGAGTGCGGTCGGGCGAACGGGACCGCCTCTGTCCGCGCGCCGTGCACCGGGCAGACCAGCCGCCGGCGCCGGCAATGGACCTCAATCCGCCAGACCCCGAGATCGAGATGGCGCCACACCGAGTTCTCCGGTCGCGTGTCCTTGCGCGCCCGCGTCGAATAGCCGCACTCCGGGCAGACCAGCCGCCGGCGACGCAGCGCCACCTCGACCACCACCGTGTCGCGCTTGAACCCCACCTTCTTGACCAGCACTCCTTTGCCGAGGCGCAGAAGCCTGGAAAATGCCGTCGTGACGCGCACGCTGTCTCTCTCCTTGCAAGCCGTTGACCTCAGAACAGCCAGCAGCCTGTCACTGAGAGCGGCGGGCGCGTCGTCAACCAGTGCCCAACTTCCGGGAATTTCTTCAGCCGCCCAAAGCCCTGCTCAAGCGCGTAATCCAGCTCTCACCGTGTCCACATCGATAGCGGGAGGCCCGAAGTTCGCTTGCGCAACGTGACATCGGTCGCGCAGCGGTCGTCGGATTGCGCCAAAAGCGACGACGCCGCATTCGGCCCTGACGTCGTCGCTTCGATGACGGTGCTTGCTCGCAGATTGCAAGCAGTCCGTCCAGTCGGACGATCGCTCGCCGCGCAAAGGAGTCACGCCGTCAGCCTGGGCCGCGTGATCGCTCTCGTGGAAAGCGATCACCCCGCTAGGCGCGGCTTGGGCTTCTGCCCCTGCGCGATGCAGCAGTCACCATGA
>JBEKYV010000548.1:0-2608 GCA_049510515.1 Solirubrobacteraceae bacterium
CGCAGGCGGGCGACGTATCTGCGTACATCCCCACCAACGTGATCTCGATCACCGACGGGCAGATCTTCCTGGAGTCGAAACTCTTCAACTCCGGCGTGCGCCCGGCGATCAACGTCGGGATCTCCGTCTCGCGCGTGGGCGGCAACGCGCAGATCGGGCCGATGAAGAAGGTTGCGGGGAGGATCAAGCTGGAGCTCTCCCAGTACCGCGACCTCGAGGCCTTCGCGCAGTTCGGCTCCGACCTCGACGCCGACACGCAGCGGACGCTGGCGCGCGGCGAGCGGCTGGTGATGACGCTCAACCAGCACGAGCGCGCGCCGCTGCCGGTACAGGATCAGGTGGTGCAGATCTTCGCCGCCACCAACGGCTTCCTCGACCGTCTGAACGTCGCTCGGGTGGGCGAGTTCCTGGCGGAGCTGACCGAACGGATGCACTCCGAGCACGGTGACGTCCGCGAGAAAATCGCGGGTGGGGACTGGTCGGATGAGACGCAGAAAGCGGTCCACGATGCGGTCGATGCATTCGCGCGGGACTTCGGCTATGACCTCGACGAGGAGGGACTGCCGCTGGATGAGCACTCCCCGCTGGAGGCAAAGGCAGCGTAGATATGGCCTCCCAGCGCGACGTCAAGAACAGGATCTCCTCGGTGAAGAACATCCAGAAGATCACGCGCGCGATGGAGATGGTCGCGGCGGCTCGCCTGCGCCGCGCCGAGCAGCGGATCGCGGCGATGCGCCCCTACGCGGAAGCGCTCGGGCGGATGACCCGCACAGCCGCACGCGCCGCGGGGCCGACCGAGATCGCGCGGGTGCAGCTGCTGCGCGAACCCAGCGGCGTCCTGGTTGGCGCCGGCGGCGTCGCGGAGGGTGCCAGGAGCGGCGGCGCGGAGCGCGCAGGCGTCGCAGAGGGCGGCGGCAGCGGCACGGTTGGGCTGTTGCTGATCACCGGCGACCGCGGGCTGGCCGGCGGCTTCAACTCGCAGGTGATCCGCGCCGGGGTGCGCCTGCATGGCGAGCTCTCAGCCGGCGGGCTGCGCAGCGCCTGGTATGCGACCGGGCGGCGCGGGGTCTCCTCGCTGACGTTCCGCGGCTACGAGTTGAGTGGGAGCTACACCGGCTTCTCCGATCGGCCGGCGCTCGCCGACGCCAAAGCGGTTGCGGAAGACGTGATCGACGCGTACGTGGGGGGCCGGCTCGATCGCGTCGAGCTGATCTTCAACTCCTACGTATCTCCGCTCACGCAGGTCGTCACGCGCGAGACGCTGCTGCCGCTCTCGCAGGCGACCGCCGCCGGGGAGGAGGCCGAACCGGTCGAGGAGAACGGCGGACAGCGGGCGCTGGTCGAGTACGAGCCCGGCCCTGAGCAGGTGCTCAGGCAGCTGCTGCCCGACTACATCGAGACCTCGATCTACCGCGCGCTCGTGGAGTCCGCGGCCGGCTTCTTCGGGGCGCAGATGACCGCGATGCGCAGCGCCTCCGACAATGCCGGGGACATCATCACCGACCTGACGCTGCAGATGAACCGTGCGCGGCAGGCCGAGATCACCCAGGAGATCATGGAGGTAGTAGCCGGCGCCGAGGGATTGAGCTGAGGTGGCCGGGTGCAATGTCTTTCAAAAAAGCCCTAGAACCCTTTACAAAATGAAGTGGTTATAGGCGAAAAAAGAACAACAACCACACAGACTTCGATAGAGAGATACTGAGGAGAATTAAGAGACCATGGAGGCCAGCATCGCCACAAAGCCAACATCCACCGAGCCGGGAGCGAACGGCAACGGCGCCAAGCGAAACGTCGGGCGCATCGACGAGATCCAGGGCGTCGTGATCGAGGCCGTCTTCCCGGACCGCCTGCCGGAGATCAACCACGCGATCACCGTGGCGCGTCCTGCCGCCGGCGCGGAGGAGGAGGAGCCGGGCGTCAGCTCGAGCGCGGGCGGCAGCGTGCTGGTGTGCGAGGTGCAGCAGCACCTCGGCGACGATCGCATCCGCGCGGTGGCGATGGACACCACCGACGGCCTGGCGCGCGGCGTCGAGGTGGTGGACACCGGTGGCCCGATCACCGTCCCCGTGGGCGAGGCGACGCTGGGCCGCATCTTCAACCTGCTCGGCGAGCCGATCGACCTCGGCGCGGAGCTGCCAACAGATGTGGAGCGCCGCGGCATCCACCAGGACGCGCCACGCGTCGAGGATCTCACGCCGACGACCGAAATGTTCGAGACCGGGATCAAGGTGATCGACCTGCTGGCCCCCTACGCGAAGGGGGGAAAGGTGGGGCTGTTCGGCGGCGCCGGCGTGGGCAAGACCGTGCTGATCCAGGAGCTGATCCACAACCTCGCCAAGGAGCACGGCGGCCTGTCGGCCTTCTGCGGCGTGGGCGAGCGCTCGCGCGAGGGCAACGACCTGTGGCTGGAGATGAAGGAGTCGGGCGTGCTCGACAAGACGATGCTCGTCTTCGGTCAGATGAACGAGCCGCCCGGCGCCCGCATGCGCGTCGCGCTGTCGGGGCTGACGATGGCCGAATACTTCCGCGACCAGGGCCAGGACGTGCTGCTGTTCATCGACAACATCTTCCGCTTCGTGCAGGCCGGCTCCGAGGTGTCAGCGCTGCT
>JBEKYV010000549.1:0-2598 GCA_049510515.1 Solirubrobacteraceae bacterium
GCCGCAGCCCAGCCGCTCCCCGGCGTTCAGCGCCAGCTCCAGGAAGGCCGTGCCCGGCAGCAGCGCCGTGCCGAGCACGACGTGGTCGGCCAGCCACGGGTGCGTCCGCAGCGACAGCCTGCCGGTGAAGCGCCAGCCCTCGCCGTCGGCCATTGCCACCGCCGCGCCCAGGAGAGGATGGTCGATCGCGACCTGGCCGATCGCGGCGGCGTCGGCCGCGGCCTCGTGCTCCAGCCAGTAGCGCTCGCGCTGGAAGGCGTAGGAGGGCAGCGCCACGCGGCGGACGGGCGCGCCGTCGAGCGTCCGCGCCCATTCGACGCCCACGCCGCGCACCCACAGGGCAGCCACGCCGGCGAGCAGAGCCTGGGGCTCTGGCTGGCCGGGCCTCAGGGTCGGAGCGGCGACGACCTGCTCGCCCTCCACGCACTCGCCCACCATCGCGCTCAACGTCCCGTCCGGCCCCAGCTCGAGGAAGCTCTGCACGCCCTCCTCCAGCAGCCAGCGCACACCGTCGGCAAACCTCACTGGGTCGCGGGCGTGGCGCACCCAGTACTCGGCGGTGCACAGCTGCTCGCTCGCGGCCAGTCCGCCGGTGAGGTTCGAGATCAGCGGGATCCGCGGCGGCTCGTAGACGACTTCTTCGGCGACCTGCCGGAGCTCGTCGAGCATCCCCTCCATCCGCGGCGAGTGGAAGGCGTGGCTGACCCGCAGCCGCTTCGTCCGCGCGCCCCGCTCATCCCACACGCCCTGCAGCTCCAGCACCGCATCCTCGTCGCCGGAGACAACCACCGCACCGGGGGCGTTCACGGAGGCCAGCACCACGCACCGCTCCCGCCCGTTGAGGACCGAGAAGGACTCCCGCACGGCATCCTCGGGCGCCGCGATCGCGACCATCGCACCACCCTCCGGTAGCGCGCCCATCAACCGCCCTCGGGCCGCCACCAGCCGGCAGGCGTCCTGGAGCGAGAAGACGCCCGCGACGTGCGCCGCCGCCAGCTCGCCGATCGAGTGGCCGATCAGGAAGTCCGGGCGCACGCCCCACCCCTCGATCAGCCGGTACAGCGCCACCTCCAGGGCGAACAGCGCCGGCTGGGCCAGGGCCGTGTTGTCCAGGTTGGTCTGCTCCGCACCGAAGACAACCTCGCGCAGCGGGCGCTCCAGGTGCTCATCGAGATGGGCGCACACTTCATCGAACGCAGCCGCGAACACCGGGTATGTGTTGTACAAATTGCGGCCCATACCAGCGCGTTGGGCGCCCTGGCCGGTGAACAGGAAGGCGGCGCGACCGCCGAGCGCCGAGCCGCGCAGGACCACGCCGGTCGCAAGGTCATCCACGTACCCCTCGGCAGCGAGCGCCTCCAGACCACCGATCAGCCGCTCGCGATCCTCGCTCAACACGACCGCGCGCTCCTCCAGCGCCGCGCGGGCGGTGAGCGACAGCGCCACGTCGGCGGCGCCAAGCTCGGGGGCGTCGACGAGGAAGCCGTACAGCCGCGAGGCCTGTGCGCGCAGGCCCTCCTCGCCCTGGCCGGAGAGTACCCACGGAAGCGGTGGTGGTGGTCGCCGCTGCGCCTCGTCCAGCTCCCCGCCATCACGGGCCTCGCCATCGACGTCCCCCGCATCCGGCGTCTTGGCGAGCTGGGCGGCATCCCGCGGCGCTTCCTCGAGGATCACGTGCGCGTTGGTACCGCTGATCCCGAACGAGGAGACACCAGCACGGCGCCGACGACCGTTCGCCGGCCACGGCTGCTCCTCTATCAGCAGCGCCAGCGCGCCCCGCTCCCAGTCGATCTCGCCGCTCGGCTCATCGACGTTCAACGTCCGCGGCAGCCGCTCGTGCCGCAGCGCCATCACCATCTTGATTACGCCCGCCACACCCGCCGCCGCCTGCGTGTGACCGAGGTTCGACTTGATCGACCCAAACCACAGCGGCCTGCCGGCGGGGCGGCTCTGGCCGTAGGTCGCCAGCAGCGCCTGCGCCTCGATCGGGTCGCCCAGCGTCGTGCCGGTCCCGTGCGCCTCCACCGCATCGACCTCGCTCGGGGCCAGCCCCGCGACCGCCAGCGCCCGCTGAATCACGCGCTGCTGGGAGGGACCGTTCGGCGCCGTGAGGCCGTTGCTGGCGCCATCCTGGTTGACCGCGCTGCCCTTCACCAGCGCCAGCACCCGGTGTCCGTTGGCCTGCGCGTCGGAGAGCCGCTCCAGCGCCAGCACCCCCACGCCCTCGCCCCAACCCGTGCCGTCGGCTCCCTGAGCGAACGCCTTGCAGCGCCCGTCCGGGGCCAGGCCGCGCTGGCGGCTGAACTCCACGAACAGGCCCGGCGTCGCCATCACCGTCACCCCGCCCGCCAGCGCCAGCGTGCACTCGCCCGCGCGCAGCGACTGCGCCGCCCAGTGCAGCGCCACCAGCGAGGAGGAGCACGCGGTGTCGATCGTCACCGCCGGGCCCTCCAGGCCGAAGGTGTAGGCGACGCGGCCCGACACCACGCTGCCGGCGCCGCCCGTGCCGAGGTAGCCGCCCAGCTCCTCCACCGCGCGGGCGGAGAGGCCGGTGGCGTAGTCGCGCATGTTGATCCCCGCGAACACGCCGCTCTGGCT
>JBEKYV010000055.1:0-11773 GCA_049510515.1 Solirubrobacteraceae bacterium
GCGCCTGGCCGAAATCATTCCGTTCGCGGCGCAGCTCACGCTCGATAACACCTGAGCGAACCGCGTCGTCATAGGCTGAGAGATCATTGGCGTTGCCGCTCTGCTTGAGTGCCTTGGCGATGCTCTCAGCCGCGAAGATGCCCGCATGGACGGCGTAATGGATTCCCTTCAGTTGCGGCACGTTTACCATGCCGACCGAGTCGCCGACCAAGCAAAGTCCGGGCGCGGACAGCCTGTTCGGTAGCGCCCAGTAGCCGCCCGAGGGGATCGTCTTTGCTCCCCAGGCGATCCGCTTGCCGTCTTCGAGGATGGGGCGGATACGCGGGTGCGTCTTGATGCATTGCAACAGGTCATGGCAGGAAACGCTTGCGTCGCGGTAGTCCAAGCCGAGCACCAGTCCGAGCGCGACCTTGTCGGGTCCCATCGGGTACAGGAAGCTGCCGCCGAACTCGCGGTACTTCGCGGCGGTCCGAAGCGGCCAGCCCATCGTATGGATCACCCGGTCGAGCGGTCTTTGCACGCTCCACACCTCCTTGACGCCGATCTCCCACCGCTGGGGAATCGCTCCTTGCAGCGCGAAGTGCTGGATCGCGGCTCCCGAGAGGTGCCCCTGCGTGCCGTCAGCCAAGACCGTTGCACGGGCGAGAACGTCGCTGCCCGGCTCGAAGTTGCCAAGCTCCTCTCCGTCGCTGTCGCGTCCCTTGTCGCCGGTGCGGACGCCGACGGTGACGTCGTCGTGATTGACGAGCAGCTTCACTGCGGAGGTCTCTGGAAGCACGTAGACGCCGAACTCCTCCGCCTGCTGTGCCATCCACCTACCGAGCTCCGCGATCGATACGACGTAGCTGCCATGGTTGCGAAAGGGTGGGGGCGTCGGGATTCGCATCGAGCGCTTCTGGTTGAGCAGCAGATAGACAGCCTCGGACTCGACGGTCCCGTAGTTGGGCCAGTCGGCAGCGGTCTTCTCTGGAAAGAGGCGCTCCATCGCCGAGGGTCTTGCGATCCCGCCAGAGAGCAGGTGAGAGCCTGGCCCGCGACCCTTCTCAAGCAATGCCACAGGCACCTCGCCAAGCAGTTCCGCAAGCACCGGGTCCTCGCCTAGGAGTTGCATAAGGCGGATCGCGCAGCTCAATCCGGCTGGGCCGCCGCCGACGATTGCTACACCAACCTCGATGCGATCGTCCACTGTGTAGGTGGGCGCGGCGATGAACTCCACATCAGGATTCACCGGCGGCGGATATTCGGCTGGGACAATAGACATGATGCGCGGGTCGAGCATAAGGTGTGGGCTGGCACCTCTGTAAGGTCCAGATGGATGCGACATTCGGGTGCCAGTAGTAGCGGACCGGAGCTGCTTGTCTCTCTACGGCGAGGAGCGGGCGAGCCATTGCGCGCTCAGCTGGAGGGATCGTTGCGGGAGCTCATCCGCAGTGGCGCGCTGGCGGCCAACGCAGTCATGCCCCCGACACGGACGCTGGCCAGCGACATCGGAGTCTCCAGGCGCCTGGTCCTGGAGGCCTACGAACAGCTGGCAGCTGAGGGTTACCTGCTCGCCGAGCCGCGCCGGCAAACCCGGGTCGCCCCGATCGGGCGAGGCACGCCAGCGCCGGAGCTGGAGCTGGAGCAGCCGCAGGACTACCCTCTGTTCGACCTGCGCCCGCGAACATCGGACCTTTCGCTGTTTCCCCGACGCCAATGGGCCAAGGCACTCGCGCGGGTGCTGAGAGAGGCGCCCGACAGGTTGCTCGGCTATCCCGACCCCCAGGGGGCGCCAGCGCTGCGGGCCGCGCTCGCCGCCTATCTACGCCGGGTCCGCGGCGTAGTCGCGGATCCCGCGCGGATCGTGATCTGCGCCGGCTTCACCGAGGCGTTGGCCCTCACCACGCGGGTACTTCAAGGAGAAGGCAGGGCTCGAATCGGCCTGGAAGACCCGGGCCTAATCGGTCAAGCCGAGATCATCTCCGCGGCTGGGGGCGAGTCTCACCCTACCCCCGTTGACGAGCAGGGGCTCAGGGTTACAGAGCTGGAGCGCGCCGAAGTGGATGCCGTGGTAGTCACTCCCGCCCATCAATTCCCCACCGGGGTGGCGCTCCCCCCCGAGCGGCGCTCGCAGCTACTGCAGTGGGCACGTAGCGGACGCCTCGTCATCGAGGACGATTATGATGCAGAGTTCCGCTACGACCGCTCGGCGATCGGCGCCCTGCAGGGCCTCGCGCCAGAACGGGTGCTCTACGTCGGCTCAGCCTCAAAGACCCTGGCGCCCGCGCTACGCCTCGGCTGGGTCGTGGCGCCCGCTCGCTTGATCGAGAAACTCGTACAAGCGAAGCGGCTACAGGACAAGGGCGCGCCGACCCTTGACCAGATCACCCTCGCCGAGTTGATTCACGGCGGTGTCTATGACCGGCATCTACGCCTGCTACGACGGCTCCTGAAGCGCCGCCGCGAGGTTCTTATGGACGAGCTTGATCGCGTGATCCCGGAGCTTCAGATCACCGGCGCCGCCGCCGGCCTACACGTCATGGGCACCCTGCCCTCGAACATATCGATGCCGAAACTGCTCGCAAACGCGACACAGCTCCGTCTCGGCCTCGCGCCGATCTCACGCTACAGCCTTCGCAAACCCGCCAACCCACGTCAACTCGTGATCGGCTACGGCAATATCAGCGACCCCGCAATCCCAGCCGTCGTTCAACTACTCGCACAAGCGATCTCCGACCACTGACTACTCTCGATACACCGCGCGGCTGACGGGCTCTCGCCGGAACGAGCTGGACAGGTCCGGACCTCATTGGCACCCGAATCCGATATTGATCTGGACCTTATAGAGGAGCCAGCCAGGACTTATTCTCCGTCTCGGCATGGTGTGTTTCGCTCACGTCAAAGGGATCGGTTCGCACAGGCGGCCCGGTGGTATCGACGCGCGTCTGGTGATGTTGCTCGCGGGCGCGTTTGCGGTCGGCACCGACGGGTTCATGATAGTCGGCCTGCTGCCGGCGATCAGCAGCGACCTGCGCATTTCTGTCTCCTCGGCCGCGCAGCTGATCACCGTGTTCGCGCTCACCTACGCGCTGCTCGCTCCGGCGGTTTCGATCCTCGCCGTCCGCGTAGACCGCGCGATGTTGCTCTGCGCGGCGCTGGCGGGGTTGAGCGCCACGAACGTGCTCGCCGCGCTTGCCCCCAGCTTCGCCCTGTTGCTCGCAGCGCGCGTCGGGGCCGCCACGTGCGCCGCCGCATACACCCCGACAGCGGCGCTCGTGGCCGCCGACCTCGCCGGCCCGGCGTGGCGCGGGCGGGCGCTATCGCTGATCAGCGGCGGTCTGACACTGGCTATCGCCACCGGTGTCCCGCTCGGCAATCTGATCGGCAATGCCTTCGGCTGGCGCACCACCTTTCTCGGAGTGGGAATCCTCGCAGCGATTCTGGCTGCCGTCGTGCGTGTGGCCCTTCCCGTGCTCGGCTGCTCACCGTTGATCAGCCTTCGCGAGCGCATGAAGATCGTCGCGCGCCCCGGCGTCGCTCGTGCGCTGCTCATCACAATGCTCGGAATCCTCGCGGGATATCTGGGCTACAGCTACGTCGCCCCGATCACTCTCGCTATCGCCGGCTCACATACGGGCGCCGTGAGCGTGATGCTGGTGCTCTACGGGCTCGGTGCGATCACGGGCAACTTGCTCTGCGGACACGCGACCGACCGCCTCGGCGCAGCACCGACGCTCAGCCTTGGCGTCGGCACCCTCGTCGCGGCCCTGTTGCTGCTGGCGCTGCTCTGCTCCGTTCACTTCTACGGCGCGAGGGTCCTCGCCGGGGGCGCCCTGTTCGTCCTCGGGGTGGGCTGCTGGACGATCAGCCCACCCCAACAGCACCGCCTACTCGCGCTCGCCCCTGACGCTGGCGCGATCGCCGTCTCGCTCAACAGCTCCGCGATCTACGTCGGGCTCGGCCTCAGCGGCCTGATCGGAGGTCTCGTCCTTGACCGCTTCGGCGCTGGCGCAATATGCCTCGCCGGCGCCGCGATCGCAGTCGTCGTTCTACTCATCTTGCCAACCACCCCGTCCCAACCCAGCCAGCAGCACCCCACTCCCAGCCAGCATGCCATCCAAACTATGAGGAGTTAGAAGATGAGCCTGTCCTTCCAACAACAGGGAAGCGGAGCACCGCTTCTACTAATCCACGGCACCGGCGGCAGCTGGGAAACGTGGGCACCCATCATCGACCTGCTCATCGCCGACCGGGAGGTGTTCGCGATCGACCTGCCCGGCCATGGCGCCTCACCGCCCCTGCCCCAATCCACCCCACCCAGCATCCCCGCGCTGGCAGACGTCGTCGCGCAGTGGATCACCGAGCAAAAGCTAGAGCGCCCCCACGTCGCCGGGAACTCCCTCGGGGGCGCGATCGCGCTTGAGCTCGCCAAGAAAAACCGGGTGCGCAGCGCCACGGTGCTCTCGCCAGTGGGCTTCTCCAGCGGATGGGAATTCACCTACAGCACTCTTTCGCTGAGGATGACCCACATCGGCGCGCGACTGATCAATCTGGTCGCTCCCCTGATCCTCGGCAATCCCGTTGGACGGACCATCGCCCTCTCACAGAGCACCGGCCGCCCGTGGCGCATGCAAGGTGACGCGGCCGTACGCGCCTCCCGAGCGATGCTGCACGCCCCAGGGTTCTTCGACACGATCAAAGCCGCCAAGGGCTACCAGTTCATCGGCCCGGCGCCACTGGACATCCCACTCACGATCGCGTGGGGAAAACGAGACCGGATACTGCTCCCCCGCCAGGCCAAGCACGCCAAGCAAATGCTCCCCCAAGCACGATTTCTCAGCCTCCCAGGCTGCGGACACGTGCCGATGGCCGACGATCCCCAGCTGATCGCGACGGTACTCCTGGAGAACAGCGGCACACCAGTAACTCAGCGCCTCACGGCAGTCTCCTGACAAGCACGCGGCAACGGGTCCGCGGTCACGGCTCGACCGTCTTGCGATCCGGCCTGCATAACGAGCGATCACTCGACACCGACCAGACGAACGCGAAAGTCGCCACCGAGTTTCAGGAGCACCTCGGGCACCTTCCCACCGAGGGCGAGGGCTGACTGCCCGCTCCCCTCCAGGCCAAGAGGAGGAGCCCGCCATATGGCGGGCTCCTCACCCGAGAACTTGGGGTCGCCGCGCCAGCAGCGTCACTACGCGCTCCTTGGGTAGCTGTACTGATATTAGATCAAGCTTGTTTGGCTTATTTTGGGTATGCTATAGGTATCCGAACCCAAGGCACCGACACCCGCGCTCTCGCGGCGGAGCTCGCCGCACTGATCGGCCAGCAGGCCGTCACGCCGCTGCTCGATGCCGGCCAGGCTGCGGCCCTGCTGAACGTGCCGCCATCCTGGCTCTTGGCGCAGGCCCGCGCCGGCCGCATCCCGCACGTCCGCCTCGGCCGCTATGTCCGCTTTCACCGCGAGGAATTGCTCGCCTGGGCCCGATCGCAGGCAGACGGGCCCACGTCGCCGCGGGGACAGTCGTTGAGGGCTGGCTTCCGAGTTCTTCGTGGCGCGCGGGACCCTCGTGACCGCACCGCGGGCTCGCGAGGCCCGAGCGTGCGGGGCGTCAGCCCTTCGGCGGTGGGTAGTGATTCTCGACCTCGGTGGTGAGATCGCCGAGGCTTGCGTCCATGGCGCTCAGGAGCCGCAGGACGGTGTGCCAGCGCGCGCCGCGATGTCCGTTTTCAAGCTGCGAGACATACGAGGCGTCGGTGCTCGCACGGGTAGCCAGCTCTTCCTGGGTGACGCCGGCGCGGCGGCGCAGCTCTCCCAGCGCACGCCCGAGGACGAGCTGGTCGTGGGCGGCGTCGGACCCAGGAGTGAGCATTGTAGTTTCAGCCATATTTTGCTACTATATGACCCACCAACAATATGGCCGGGGCGCGGCTGACATCGGCCGCGCGGAGGCGCTTCGCGGGCTGCTCGATGATACGGCTGCCATACGCTCCGGAAGGAAGGCACGATGACGGCGAAGCTGGAGAAGACGAGGCGCAGCTACGGCACGGGGTGCGCTGTTCGAGAAAACGGACAGCGCGGGGAGCGTGACCTGGTACGGCAAGTGGCGCCACAACGGGACGCAGGTCAAGCGCAGGGTCGGCCCGAAGCGCGCGGAGGGCTCGCGGGATGGCCTGACGCGCCGTGCGGCGGAGGCCGAGTTGCGCCGGTTGATCGGCGAGGTCAAGCCGGTGGTCCCGGCATCCGAGGCGCTGACGATCGCCGAGGTCGGTCGGCACTACATGGCTCACCTGGAGCGTGCGGGGCGCAAGCTGTCAACGCGGCTCGCCGTGGAATCGACGCTGCGCGTCCACCTGGAACCGTTCTTCGGGGATCGGGCGGTCGGCTCCGTGACGCACGAGGACGTGATCGACCTGATGGTGTTGATGGAGAGCAAGGGCATCGCCCCCAAGACGATCCGCAACCAGCTCGGCACGCTCAGCGCCCTGTTCAACTACGCGAAGAATCCGCGCCGTCGCTGGGCGACGTGGAACCCGTGCGAGGGAATCGAGCTGCCAGCGGTCCCTGCGCACGACGGCTTCCGTTATCTCGAGCTCGACCAGCTCGACGCGCTCGTGGCAAATGCGCAGCCGGGCCCGTATGAGGCGCTCGACCGGGCGCTGTACCGGACGGCCGCGATGACCGGCCTGCGCTCCGGCGAGCTGATCGCGCTGCGCTGGCGCGATGTGGACTGGCCCGCGAGCGCGATCCGGGTGCGCAGCAACTACGTCTGTGGGGAGTTCGGCTCCCCGAAGTCCAAGCGATCGACCCGCAGCGTGCCGATGGCCGATCAGGTTGCCGGCGAGCTTGAGCGCTACTACCAGGCGAGCGGCGAACCGGCCGAAGGCGAGCTCGTGTTCCCGAGCCCGAAGAGCGGTGGCCCGCTCGACAAGTCGGCGGCGCTGCGCCGGATGCGCCGTGCGCTGAAGGCCGCGAGGCTGGACGAGGGCCACCGCTTCCACGATCTCAGGCACACGTTTGGAACGGCGATGGCGGCGGCCGGGGTACCGATGCGGACCCTGCAGGAGTGGATGGGCCACCGCGACATCCAGACGACACAGCGCTATGCGGACTACGCACCACGGACGCGGGACGCGGAGCTCGTGGCCGCGGCGTTCGCAGGCACGGACACCGGGGTGCTGCGCGAGGATCAGCACACAGCCTGACGGCGGATTGATGCGCTCCGCGCGGCTGGAAAGGGCGTGCCGGGCCCCGATTTCAAGGTACGTCTGGACAGCTAACGAAACTTACTGTAAGATACGTGAATGCTTCTACAGGCGCGTCCGCTCTATGACAACCTCGGCGATTCTCAGCTCTTCGTCACGCCGGACGCCTGGAGCAACGTAGACCGAGCGCTGGAGCGACGGTTGAACGTCGCGGTCGTCGGTGCTCGCGGCGTGGGCAAGACGACCTTGTTGCGTCAGCTACAGCTCGTGCTCCGTGACAAAGGCGAGCGCGTGGTGTTCGTCGATGCCACCGCGGTCGGAGATACGCTTGAGCTGGCGACGCGCATCCGCGATGCGCTCCTGGGTCAGCCCTCGCCGCTGGTCGCAAATACACGGAGGACGGTGGGGACTCTAAGCGGCGACCCCGCTCCGATGGCGGGCGCGTCACGCACGCTTGCGGAAGTGCTGCGCGAGATCGGCGGGGCGGAGCCGGCGATTGTCCTCGTCGACGCCTCGGCGTCAGCCGAGGCGGTGTATGGCCTCTTTGGGCGGATGCGTGATGTCCTCTGGCAGCAGGAGCATCGGTGGGTGGTGGCGATCGAGGAGACCGATCGTGCCACCGCGCTCAAGCCACCCGCGGATGCGTTCTTTGACACGGTCGCCCTCTTGGATCCGTGGCCGATCGACGATCTGGTCGACCTCCTAGCGCGCCGCGGAGACCCCGACAGTCCGTGGTCTCGTGACCTCCTGGTCAGCGTCGCGAGGGGCGCCAACGGCAGCCCACGCGAGGCGCTGCGAATCCTGAGCGACGCGCTCGTGCACGACCGCGACCCTTCGACGCTGCTCGATGCGCGCGGGCGGCTGCTCGACTGTGCATCCCAACTCGGGCGTCCGGCGGGCATGCTGATGGCGGAGTTGCTGGACCGTGGTCAGGCGAGCCCATCAGACAGGGACTTGCAGGACACGCTTGGTGTCACCCGCTCACGGCTTACCCAGCTGTTGCACACGATGCTCGCGCAGGATCTCGTCACCGCCGAGAGCGAACGGGCCGATGGCCCCGGGCGCCCTCGCGTCGTATACCGTCCGGTGCTGCCGCGATGACCCCCGAGCAGATCGAGTTCCTTGCGGGCCAGGGCGCGTTCCGCCCGCGCCATCACTTCAGCCAGCTCGCGGCTGATCACGTTCCCTTCGACGAGCTCACCGGGCGGGCGAACTTCGAGGCCAGAGCCTTGCAGGCAGTGATCGCCGACGACACGGCCGTGGGTATCCTTGGCCCTCGTGGAGCGGGCAAGTCCAGCCTCATCGCTTACGTCTGCGCTCACCTGCCGGACACGCATGTGGCGCTCCGCGTCCCGATCACCGGCGCCGACGACCCGACCAAGGTGTCAAACGTGGCCGCTGTCGCACTCAGCCAGGCGCTCGCCGATATTGACCTCGAGCACTACCAACGCGAGGCGCTCGAACGGGCCCGCGCCGACCAGACCACGGTCGAGCGAACATCCGGTGGGCTGCGAGGCGGGACTCTCGGAGGGGGCCCCATCCCCGCCCAGGTCAATGCCGAGCTCGGCACGCTGCGCCAGCAGCTCACCAGCAATCAGCTCGCCGTCGAGCGCCTCGCAGGGCTCGACCGGCTGATCACGATTCTCGTTGCGCGTGACCTGCAACCCGTGTTCGTCCTTGAGGACACCGAGGCCGCGATCGGCGGTGCCGACCAGGCCGACCTTGCCTCCGCATTCCTCTCCGGGCCGGTGCACGCATTCGTCCACGAGCTCCAGGCGCCGTGCCTGATCGCGGTGCAGACCGTGTTCCGGCGGGTGGACGCCTTCGCGCAACTCGCGGCCAGCCTCCGTGTGGTCGAGATCCCTGCCCTTGACGAGGCCCACAGTCGCAGCGGACTTGCAGCCATCATCGCCAACCGGCTACGCCAGCACGAGATCACCGAGCGTGCCGAGGCAATCATCGCCGAGGACGCGCTCGCGTTGCTGATCGCCTTCTACGACGAGACGGAGCGGAACCTGCGACTGACGATGGCCGCCCTCCAGTCCGCCGCCGAGTACGCCGCGGACACGCGCGCCGAACGCATCATGGCCGGTCACGTTCGGGCCGCTGTCAGCGATTGGCGCACACGGATCTCGCTGTGACGTAGAACTGACCTCGGCGGCGCCGGTGGGGTGGCACCGAGCGAGCCTCCGACCGGCAGGACGTGGACGACCGACCTCTCACATCGTCCGCTCTCAGGGTACCAATTGGGGTACCAATTTGAGGAAATCTCACCGCACCTCAGAGCACCCAACTCCAGTATTCATGCGGGTTCTCGCCCAGCGTGATTCCCCAGGGCGGGTTCGAATCCCGTTGGCGGTACTGAGATCGAGGTGATCGAGCCACTCTGGGTGGATTCAGCCGCAGCCGGCGTAATGCCTTGCCACTGCCAGGGCTGGGGAGGCCCGGTTAGGTGCCGCCCTGGCGCACAGAGTAGGTCTTGGCGAACGCCGTGCGCGGAGCCTCGACACTCGCGCGGTAGGGCTTGAGGCTGTGATAGGTGTCCTGTGCGTCGAGGTGCTTGCGCTCGATGAACCCGGCCCGCTCCAGGAGCTCGAGCGCTTTGTCGCCGGCAAGTCGCTTGACGCCCGCCCGCACACGGAGCGTGCGTGCATCTGCCCCGGGATGGGCCTCAACCGTGCGCGACATCAACTCGAGCAGTTCCCGGGCGCGGGGGTCGGCGGCCATTGTGGGTAGTCCAGCAGATTCGCCGCCAAAACGCCTCAGCGCACGCCCCGCGAGATGGCGGGGTGCTGCGTTGGGCGGCGGAAAGCGCACTGTCCGTGAGCACTGCCGGGCCGATGGGAGGCCGAGCCGGTGCCTTTGAGGGGGCCTGCGTCATAGGCGAATATCGCCGATTGTCCGGGCTGGTGGCACCCGCAGAGCGTCCGTCGGCCGCTCCCGTTACGATCGTTCCATCACTGTCAATGACACTTGTTTGACAAGACGGCGTTCCCGTGGCCCCATTCTCCAGCCAATCTTCTCCCCAAAATCTGAATTGTCGGAATGTTGGTCGTCGCTCGAAAGCTTCGGTGGGCGAGTGGGAGACGCGACTCGACTTCTTGGCGTCAACCCATGAACCTTTGTCTTCAGCATCAAGGGGGCCCGCTGCCGCCGACGCTGGGCGGCCGATCCTCGCTGGGAGGCGTGACGCGAATGCGCCACAGCTCCCACCGTATCGTCCACAGTGAAAAAGTCTGACCGATTAGGCGGAATAAAATGGCTTCGAAAGATAAGACGCGCTCGACCGGCCCGCGGCTGCGCTCCGGCCCCAACGGCTTGCCGCGTGGACAGGTTTCGGAGATTCAGCGCAGCCGCATGCTGACGGCGGCGGCGGAAGCGGTGGAGGATGTCGGCTATGCCCGCCTGACCGTCGCTCAGGTGATTGCTCGCGCTCGGGTGTCGCGCAAGACGTTCTACGACCTATTCGAGGATCGCGAGGATTGCTTTCTCGCCGTCTTCGACCAGGCGATCGAGCAGATCGGGGCGCTCGTCAGTGAGAGCTACGCACGGGAGTCCAACTGGCGCGACGGCATGCGTGCCGGCGTGCTGGCGATGCTGCGGTTTATGGACGACGAGCCCGGTCTCGCACGGATCTGCGTAGTGGAGGCGTTGGGGGCCGGTCCCCGCGTGATGAAGCGGCGCACCGAAGTGCTGGCGGAGCTCAAGGCGGTCGTCGACGAGGGACGCTCGGGCGCCGGTGCCCGGGTGGCGCGCGCAACCGAGGAGGCGCCGGAGGTCACAGCCGAAGGCGTGATCGGCGCCGTCTTCGCCGTGCTGCACTCGCGGCTGCTGGCGCACAGCAGAGAGCCGTTCGCGGCGCTGCTGGGTCCGCTGATGAGCATGATCGTACTTCCCTACCTCGGCGCTCGCGCCGCAAGCAGCGAGCTGGCGCGCAAGCCGCCTCCGCTGCCCAAGCGCAAAAAGCCCACGCGGCGAGCCGTCAAGGATCCGCTCGAGGGCCTCGACATGCGCCTCACCTACCGCACCGTGCGGGTGCTCACCTTCATCGGCGAGCACCCCGGTGCCAACAACCGCGAGATCGCCGAAGGCTCGGGCATCGCCGACCAGGGACAGATCTCCAAGCTGCTGACCCGCCTGGAGCGGTTGCAACTGGTGCACAACATCGGGGAAGGTCAGGTGATGGGCTCCTCCAACGAGTGGTATCTCACCGACCGCGGCGGTCAGGTGGAGCGGGCCACACGCCCGCGCTAGCCCCGACGCCCGCATGCGCTAACCCACGCTCCCGTGCCCGCGCCGCCTCGCGCCGGCGGCGGAGTCCGCGCACCACGGGCGGTGGAATGTGTCGCTCGGCCGGTGGTGCTCGCCGCAAATGCTCTCGGAGCAGTCCCGCCGAGGGTGGGCAGTCGGAGCAGAGGAAGGAGATGCTCGCGCGACTGCTGCTGTGGCGACTGCCGTGCACTTCGCGCTCGGCATGCCGGAGTTCCGCGCCTTCGGCGCATTGCTTCTGTTGGTCGTCATCGCGCTGGCGTTCATGGCAACCTATATGGGCGCCACGCTCATCGCGGCGGCGGCCGGGGAGCGC
>JBEKYV010000550.1:0-2587 GCA_049510515.1 Solirubrobacteraceae bacterium
ATACTGATCGAGCGTTGCGGGCGTCCCTTCCGGGCGCGGCGGCGTGCGCTCGTGCAGCTCACGCGCGAAGTACCACGGCTCCTTGCCGTCGGGCATGAAGATTTGTGGGTGGCGGCGCAACATCTCATACAGGGCGGTCGTGCCGGCCTTCGGCTGACCGACGATGAAGAAGTCGGGCGTCTTCATCGCACCCCCAGCAGCCCCGCGGGCTCACTTGCGGCGAGCCCCGAGGCGGTGCGGTAGTAGGGGCTGTGCGTCTGCAGAAAGGCGGTCGTGTCGAACGCCGCGAGGCGACCGTCGACGATCACCATCACGCGGTCGCAGATGTCGAGCGTGGAGAGGCGGTGGGCGACGATAAACAGCGTCAGCTCGTGCTTGAGCGCCGTCAGCGACTCCTGGATCAGCCGCTCGGAGGTGGGGTCGAGGGCAGAGGTGGGCTCGTCGAGCACCAGCACCTCCGGGCGTGCGGCGAGCGCGCGGGCGAGGCAGATGCGCTGCTGCTGGCCGCCGGACACCGCGTCGGCGCGCGGGCCTACCACCGTGTCGTACCCCTGCGGCCACGACACCACGTCGTCGTGGATGCGTGCGAGGCGTCCCGCTCGTTCGATCGCCTCACGGTCGAGGTCGCGGAAGTAGCGGATGTTCTCCGCCACGGTGGCGTGCACGAGGCGGGGTTCCTGGGAGACGTAGGCCACGCGCCGGTTCCACTCGCTGCGCGCAAACTGCTCGGCGGGGACGCCGTTGACGAGGAAGCGGCCGCTGTCCTGGGCGCGCAGCCGCAGCAGGATCTGCACGAGCGTCGACTTGCCGGCGCCGGAGGGGCCGACGATCCCAATCGCCTCGCCGCCAACCACCGCGAAGCTGATCTCCGAGAGCACCGGGCGCGCGGCGCGGTAGGCGAACGAGACGCGCTCGAACGCGAGGCTCTCGATCCGCGGCAGCAGCGCGCCGCCGTCGAGCGGGGCGCTCTGCGCGTAGCGCTCTTCGGCGGCCTGCAAACGCTCGATGAACGGCAGCGACTGGCGCAGCCCCTGGTAGGAGGTTTGCGCCTGCTGGCCGTTGTTTCCGGCGCGCACCAGCAGCAGCACCACCGCGCCGAGCGAGGCGGCATGGCCGGCGCCGGCGAGGTAGAGCCCGCCGAGGCCAGCGACGATCAGCAGGTAGATCAGGCTCTGGTAGAGATTGGGCACGAGGCGCCCGATCACCCAGGTGCGGAAGAACAGCTCGCGGGCGGCGTCGATCAGCCGCCCGATGCGCTCGCGCTGGGCGGCGGCGGCGCCGAACACCTGCGTGTCCTCGGCGACGCGGATTGCCTCGCCGATCCCCCCGGCGTATTCCATCTGCGCCTGTGAGAGCGAGCGCGCGCGGCGCGCCCCAAGCGCGCTCAGCGGCCGCAGCAGTCCAAACAGCGCGATCGCCACGGTGAGTACGATCGCGGCGGCGATTACGTTGAGCACGAGCGCCGAGATCAGCAGCACGACGAACGTGATCAGCGAGGTCAGCAGCGTCGTCGCCTGCACCGCGCCCGAGGTCGCCTGGATCACCTGACTGGTCATCGTCTCCTGCAGGTGTCCCTCGCGATCGGCCGACTGCACGCTCCAGGAGGCGCGGGTGAAGGCGTGCAGCAGGTCGCGGCGCAGGCGCGCCTGCACCTCGGCGCCGATCCGCGCCGGCAGGATCGAGATCGGCACCTGCAGCAGGAGGCGAAAGCCGGTGAGCGCCAGCGCCACCACCAGCAGTTCGCCGACGGTCGTGTGCAGGCGCAGCGGGCCGATGTGCGTGTGCACGTGTCGCGCCCCAGTGGCGATCGCGGCGGCGATCTGCGTCAGCAGCACGAGCATCCCGGCTTCCGCGAAGCCGGAGAGGATCGAGCTGCCCGCCAGCATCGCCACCGACCCGCGGCGGTCGCCGAGCAGCAGGCTCAGCCGCGCGCGTGCGGTAGACGGCGCCGCCTCGCCGGGCACGCCGGTGGTGGACGGCCGCCCCTCGCCGTGCACACCGACGCTCGACCGCTGCGCGCGATCACGTTGCCCGCGGGAGCGCCGGCGCCTCATGGCCGATCAACGCTCCATGCCTGCCGCATATGCGCCACTCACCAAATCGTCACTTCTCGCACGCACCGCGCCGGCCGCCATCATCGCCGCGTTGCGCCGTGTTCTCTTTTCGGCCCCTAACCGAACAAGACTCGATCTCATTTGGTTGGGCCCATGACCAAGTCGTCACTTCTCGCGCGCCCCTTGCTCACAAGCCAGTAGGCGGCGATCCCCACCGCAAACCAGTAGAAGGGGCCGGCCGCCGCGCTCGCCATCACCGGCCCGTTGGTGCCCATCAGGATCAGTGCGATGAAGGGCGCGAACACGCCCGCGAGCGCGATCCGGATCTCGGCGTCGCCGACGCGCCGCAGGCGGGTGACAGCCAGCCAGATCACGCTCAGCGACAGCGTGCTCCACAGCAGTAGGCCGGGCAGCCCCAGTTCGTCGGTGACGTAGTTGTACTGCGTCTCGGCGCTGTGGCCGTGGCCTTCGAGCGTCACCGTGGTGTGCCCGCCGAAGTTGGAGGCCGCACCCGCCGTGGCGAGGCCGAAGCC
>JBEKYV010000551.1:0-2580 GCA_049510515.1 Solirubrobacteraceae bacterium
TCTACTCCGACCAGGTCGGCGGCCAGCGCACGATCAGCCGCTTCATGCTGGCCCCGGTCGGCGAGGACGGCTGGCTCGCCTCGGTCGGGCGGCACTGGTACCTCGATCAGGACGGGCCTCGGTGAGTCAGCCGAGCAACGCGTGGGTCACGAGCAGCGCAACCAGCACGAGGACGATCGCGACCTGGCGGACGAAGAGCCAGCGCTCGGAGCGCTCCTCGCACGCCAGCTCGGTGGCGAGGTCGGCCTGCGCCGGCAGACGATTCTCGACGATTAGATCGGGCTCAGCGTGTGGGCCGTGCTCCCGGGGCGGAGCGGAGGCAGAGGGAAAGCTGGGAGCGCTGGGAGCAGCGGGGGTGTGCGGGGCGTCGCTCACGCCAGCTCTCCCACCGCGCCGACCTTCTCGGTCTTGTCCCAGCGCATCTCGGCGCCGCGCAGCTGCTTGATGTAGGCGGTTGCGGTGATCGCGCACTGCAGCGGGCCGTAGCCCACGAGGTATACGAGCGGCGCGGCCAGCCACGCCAGCGACCGGCGCCGCTCGATTTGCCTGATCGCCGCGGCGGCGACCATCGCGAGCGTCAGCCAGGCGTAGGCGAACAGGGTGAGCGCGGTGCCGAGCGTCGCCGTGGGGTGGGCGCCGAGGTCGCGCAGCAGCGCGCTGCCGTCGCTGACGAAGGCGGTGGGGGCGACGGTGTAGAGCATCACCAGCAGGCTCACGGGGCCGGGGAAAGCGATGCCCTGCAGCCAGCACCGCCGCGCTGTGGAGGGGTCGATCGAGAAGCTCGACAGGGTGATGAATAGGTACACCACGACGTTGATCGCCCACAGCCCTTTGAACACATGCGTGGCGAAGGCGCGGTCGATGAAGAACAGCGCGATCAGCCCGGTCGAGGCGCAGACCAGGAACACCGGCATCAGCAGCACCGAAAACCAGATCAGCGCAAAACTCACGCGACCCAACCCTCCCCCTCCTCCTCCTCCTTTTCCCGCCTGCTCTCCTCCTCCCTTGCGGCGGGGGCGCAGCCACACATGGCTGAACATCCGTGTCACCTGGATGTTCCCGCGCGCCCACCGCAGCCGCTGCTTCCACAGGCCGTCCACGCCGCGGGGCTCCTCCGCCCACACCGTCGCGTGCGGCTCGAACACGACGCGCTTGCCCGCCAGCTGGATGCGGAACGTGGTGACGGTGTCCTCCGCGAGGGTCGAGGTGTCGATCTCGCCGCCGACCGCTTCGAGGCTCTCGCGGCGGATGAGCTGCGCGCCGCCGGCCAGGCACGCCTGCACGCCGAGCACGTTCAGTCCCCGGCGCGCGGCGGCCTGCGCCGTGATGTACTCGTAGGCGATGAAGCGGTTCATATAGTTGGCGGGCCTGCTGCCCTCCTTGATGTACGCGGTCGCCGCGCCCACCTTCGGGTCGGCCAGGTGGCGCGCCATCCGCCGCAGTGAGCTCGTGGTGAAGATCACATCGGCGTCGATCACCATCACGGCCTGATACCAGCCCTCCGCGCAGATCTCGCGCAGGCCGTGGTTGATCGTGTGCGCCTTGCCCTCGCCGCCGTGCTCACGGCGCAGCGCCCACACGAGGCCCGGGTACTGCTTGGCCTTGGCGCGCAGCAGCTCGGGGGTGGCGTCGGTGCTGGCGTCGTCGACGACATAGATGCGCAGCCGCTCGCGCGGGTACTCCAGACGCGCCAGCTGGTCGAGCGTGCGGCCGATCACCGCCGCCTCGTTCCAGGCCGGGATCACGACTGCCACGCGCGGGTAGAGGTCCCCCTCGGGGTGCGAGCGTCGCCGCAAGCAGTGCACGCTGGCGAGGCCGTACTGAAAAGCGCCGGCGATCAGTGGCAGTGCGCCCATGAACACCAGCGCCGCCAAGAAGATCTCGAGCGCGAGCATCCGCCGCTCGGGCCCGTGCGGTCAGCCGGCCGGGGGCGACTCGGCCACGGCCAGCTCGGCGAGCACCCCGGTGCAGTAGGAGTAGCGGCCGATCGTCTCGCGTCTGTGACTGTCGGTGCTGAGCACGATCGGGACGCCGTGGTCGAGGAACGGACGCAGGGTGCGCGCACTGGGGCAGCTCCAGCGCTCGGATATCTCGATTTCCGATTCGCATCGCTCGCATGGCGAGAAAAGTGCCCCAACATGGCAGTGTGGTCCGAACAGTTCGCCAAGCGGGACTCGATGGTGGCCACGCGGCCACCGCCGGCGTAGCAGCAATCAATTCCGAGCCCACCGCACTGGCGTTCGCGACCGTCAATGCGCGGGCGACCGACATCCGATGGTGCAGTCTCTCGGTCGTCCAGTTCCAGTCAACGGTTGCACCGCAACTCTATTGCCTTCGCCGTGCAGATCATTTTCGATGTCATCAGTTGCAAATCCCCAGGAAGCAGCGGGATGATGGACGTGCAAGAATAAGTCCGGGAGACCTCATGAAAGTCGACGGCCAATGCCACTGCGGACAGATCACTTTCGAGGCCGATATCGATCCGGACGGTGTCAGGATCTGTCATTGTACCGATTGTCAGACGCTGACCGGTTCGGCGTATCGGGTGAACGTGCAGACGCCGGCCGCCGCGTTCGTCTT
>JBEKYV010000552.1:0-2573 GCA_049510515.1 Solirubrobacteraceae bacterium
CAACTGGGTAGCGGCATGGAACGAGAACCCCAAACCATTCATCTGGACCAAGACCGCCGAGCAGATCCTCGAGTCCATCTCACGACTTCTAAAACGAATTAACGGCGCGGGACACTAGATACCGCACGCCACACATCCCCAGCGCTAGGTTCACGTACAGGTGTGGCGCCGACACCCGCTTCCCAGACCTGGCCGGTATTAGACACATCGACCGTGACCACGCGGCCACCCTCCCACTCATGCACAACCGAAAAATTGTTTCTTTCAAGTTCCCCTGCGAGGAACACGACATGGCTTAGGTCTTCAGAGGACCCCATCCGATATACGTACCCATTGTCGTGATATGGCACCGCGTATGGTTCTTCAGAGGGGGCAAGCTTCGAGAGCAGCGCGTAGGAGCCGCTTTCGAAGTCCGCACGGTACAGCCCCTGCAGGCCGACCGGGGCGTCCCCGGCCAGAGCGGCCCTGGTGACACTCAGGCCCGCCGTGAGTTCGGGGGTAAAAAACGAGCCATTGTATCCAGCCTCCAAATTCAAGCCCTGGGCTTCCTCGGGCGTGGTCACCGATCGTGTCGTCCAGCGCTCGTGCGCGGCTTCGCGAACCGAAAGCATCTGGCCCTGCTTCTCTGCCCCAGCCGGTTCGGCGAACGCACCGCCGGCCCGGTAGGTGATCGCTTCGCCAGAGAGCGCAGCACGAGGCGGAGGCGTATATCCGCCTGGTGAGCTTGGCTGGTACGCGTCCTGCCCCAGCGTGTCTACGGGTGAGACCATCTCGTATGCGCGGCAGTCCGGCAGTTCCTGCGCGAAGGGCTGTTCGCTGCGGCGCAGCTTTGTCTTTGTCCCCGCGGTGGGGTGGGTCACCCGCGCGCGTGTGACAATCGCCTACAGGGTGCGAAGGCGGCGCCCCGAGGCCCCGCTTTTACAGCGCTCCGCGGCCGCGCAATACCGCGTGGACGACGGTGTCCGTGGGGAGCTGTTCCTGCGTGCGGGCCTGGGTGTCCTTGAGGGTTGTCTCCCCCACACCCGCGTCGTCCCCACCGCCGCCGACGACCGCTATGTAGCGGGCGCCGAGGCGCTCGGCGTGGCCCAGCTGGTTCTTCAGCGAGCGGCCGGCCAGCTCCATCTGCGCGGCCAGGCCCGCGCCGCGGGCTTCGTGCAGGACTTTGAAGGCGGTCCTTGCGGTCGTGTCCACGGGCGCGGCCTTGGTGGTCGTGCCTGCGGATGGTTGGGGTTGCGGTGCGAGCCCCGCCCCCTGCCCCCCCTTGGGGGGGGCCTCCTTCCCCCCTTGCTCAAACGCGATGTAGAGATCGATCGCGGGTGGCACGTCCGGCGGTGCGTTGCTCGCGAGCATCGCTCGCTCTACCCCCATCGCCCAGCCCATGCCCGGCGTCGGGGGGCCGCCCAGCTCTGATACCAGGCCGTCATAGCGGCCTCCTCCGCCCACCCCGCTCTGCGCTCCGAGCGCGTCCGATGTCAGCTCGAAGACCGTGCGGGTGTAGTAGTCGAGGCCCCTCACCAGCGTTGGGTCGATCTCGTAGGCGATGCCCGCCTCGTCGAGCAGGGCCATCACCTCGCTGAAGTGAGCCTCGTCGTCGGGACCGAGGTAGGCGAGCAGGCGCGGCGCCGTCGTCATCGTCGCGCGGGTGCCGGGGTGGTCGGAGTCGAACGCGCGCAGGGGGTTGAGGTCGATCCGATCGCGCACCTCGGGGGCGAGGTCGTCGGCGTGGGCGCGCAGGTGGGCCTGCAGCTGCTCGCGGTAGCGCTCGCGGGCCTCGGGGCCGCCGAGGCTCGAGAGGCGCAGGCGCACCTCCTTGACGCCGATCTCGTCCAGCAGCGTGCTCAGCAGCACGATCGACTCCGCGTCCACGGCCGGCTCGTCGGAGCCGAGCGCCTCCGCCCCGACCTGCCAGAACTGGCGCTGACGGCCCGCCTGGGCGCGCTCGTAACGGTAGAAGCTCGACAGATACCACAGCTTCACCGGCGCTCTCAGCTTGTGCATCCCGTGCTCCACATACGCGCGGCACACGGGGGCGGTGCCCTCGGGACGCAGCGTCAGCGAGCGCTCTGAGCCGTCGGTGAAGGTGTACATCTCCTTCTGCACGATGTCGGTCGAGGCGCCCACGCCGCGCGCAAACAGCTCGGTCGCCTCGAATGTCGGCGTCTCGATCCGCTCATATCCCGCCCCCTCCAGCAACGCCCGCGCGCGGGATTCGATGCGGGCACGCGCGCTCGCCTGCTCGCCCAGCACGTCGTGGGTGCCGCGGGGGGCCTTCAGCTTCGGGGCGCTCACCGGCGGGACGGCTCTGCGGTCGCCGGCGCCGGCGTGGCGTTCGCGGTGCGGAGCTCTGCGAGGAACGGGTTGGTCTGCAGCTCGCGGCCGAGGGTCGTCACGCCCATGTGGCCCGGGTAGACGACGGCATCGGTTGGGAAGCGCTCGATCAGCGTCCCGATCGACTGCTCCAGCGTGGCCCAGTCGCCGCCGGGCAGGTCCACGCGGCCGACCGAGCCCTGGAACAGCACGTCGCCGGAGAGCAGCACCGGGCACTGCTCGGGCTCGCCGGCATCGCCGGGCAC
>JBEKYV010000553.1:0-2540 GCA_049510515.1 Solirubrobacteraceae bacterium
TGACCGGGTTGAAGCAGTGCCCGAACGTGCGCAGGTGTGTGAGCAGACGAATCGGGCCCGTGGGCGCCCTGCCCGTCCGGCGCTCGAGGAGCATCCGCACGGCGTCCCCGAGCGCGACTTGGGGATCGCCGAGGTAGTCGCCCCGGCGGAACCGCACCAGTCCTGGCCGGCCGGCGATGAGCCGGCCGGCAAGCAGGCCGTCCAGCTCCTCCAGATCGAGATACACGAGCGCGATGCGATGGCGCAGCTCGTGGGCGCGCACCGCAAAGCGGCGGTGATGGATCGTGCCCTCATAGATCGCGCTGACGGTCATATCCGTACCGGGTCCGTCCGCTGCCCGGCGAGCTCACCCACCACCCGTCGTGCGCTGTTGAGGCCGTCCTCGTGAAAACCCCATCCCCAGTAGGCGCCGCAGTAGTGGGTGCGATTACTCCCGCTGATCTCCTGATGGCGCGCCTGCGCTGCGACACCCGCGGGGGTGTAGAAAGGGTGCGCGTACCGAGTCTTCCAGATGATTTGCTCCGGGTCGATCGCCTCTGTGCGGTTGAGCGTGACGCAGAACTCGCGGTCGGCGCGCAACGACTGCAGACGGTTCAAGTGGTAGGTCGCCGTGCAGCGCCCTCGAGCACCGTCGCCGAGATGGAAGTTCCAGCTCGCCCACGCACGCCGACGCCGCGGAAGCAGCGAACGATCGGTGTGGAGCACCACCTCATTCTGTTGATATGGAATCGCACACAGCAGCTCGCGCTCGCGCTCGCCCGGATCGGCCAGCAGCGCGAGCGCCTGATCGGAGTGCGTCGCGATCACCACTGCGTCGAAGCGCTCCGGCTCACAGCCGCGAGAGGACACCATGACATGACCGGGATGACGAGCTACCTCCATCACCGGTGTCGAGAGCCGCAGACGCTCACGCCAGGGCAGTATGAGCGCCTGCACATACCTGCGCGATCCACCGACGATCGTCCGCCAGTGCGGCCTGTTACGGAATCCCAATATCCCGTGGCTCTCGAAGAACTCGACCATGAAACGTGCCGGGAAAGACCACATCTGCGCCGGGTCCGCCGACCACACAGCCGACGCCTGCGGAACGATCAGCCGCTCGAGGAACATGCGCGAGTAGTGCTGTCGTGAAAGCCAGTCTCCCAGCGGCGGGTCCTCATCGGAGGCGAGCAGCCGACGGGCATCCCGGTTGAAGCGGATCAGGTCGGCGATCATCCGGTGAAAGGCCGGTGCGATTAGATTGCTGCGAGTCGCGAACAGGCCGTTCGGTGAGGCCCCGTTGTACTCGAAGTCCGCGCCGTCGCTCACCCCGAAGCTCATCTGCGAGAGCTGAGTCGCCACTCCAAGCTCGCTCAGCAGGCGTTCGAACCCAGGGTAGTTGCGGTCGTTGAAGACGATGAAGCCCGTATCGAGATCGTAGGCCCCGGTGTCTGTCTCGACATGAATCGTGTTGGCGTGCCCTCCCACCCGGTCGCTCGCCTCGAACACGACCAGCTCGTGATCGCGGTGCAGCAGATGCGCGCATACGAGCCCGGAGACTCCCGCACCGACGATCGCGATCCTCATGAGTGTCCTACAGCAACAAACGTTTCCAGAGTCATCTACATAGCACTATTCCGTCTACGGGGCGGGAGGCGGACGGGGACGGCGCGGCCGATGCGTCATGCTTGCCGTGTGCTGTATTCGCCCCGAGAGTCGTCGCCGGCATGATCGGCCCGCTGCTCGACACGATCCTCGACCGCACCGTCTTCGCGGGCTATACCAGCGTCGGCTATCGCATGCGCAGAGGCATGTGGAGCACTGCCGAGGAGCAGCCGATGGGCGGGAAGGTCGTGCTCCTCACGGGCGGAACCTCGGGTCTCGGCCTCGCCGCCGCCGAAGGTTTCGCGCGTCTCGGAGCCACGATCCGGTTGGCGGTCCGCAGCCAGCAGCGCGGCGAGCGCGCCCGCGCGCAGATCGTGGCACGGTCTCCCCACAGCGACGTTCAGGTCGGCCTCTGCGATCTCAGCGACCTGCAATCCGTGCGGCTCTTCGCCGCGCGCCTCGGCGGGGAGACGGGGCGACTCGACGTGCTCGTCAACAACGCGAGCGCCCTGACGCGCGAGCGGACGCTCTCGGTCGATGGCATCGAGCTGACCTTCGCGACCAACGTCCTTGGGCCGTTTCTGCTGACCAACCTACTCCTCCCCTTGCTCGAGAAGAGCAAGCCAGCCCGCATCGTCAACGTGTCCTCGGGCGGCATGTACACGCAGCGAATCCACCTCGACGACCTGCAGATGGCCCACGAGGAGTTCGACGGCCCCACCGCGTACGCGCGCACCAAGCGCGCCCAGGTCATCCTGAGCGAACTGTGGGCAGAACGATTGTGGGACACCGGTATTGTCGTCCACGCAATGCACCCGGGCTGGGCGGACACCCCGGGCCTTGAGTCCTCTCTGCCACGCTTCTACGCCCTGACAAAGCGGCTGCTGCGCACGCCCCAAGAAGGCGCCGACACGATTGTCTGGCTTGGCGCTGCCGCCCGGCCGGCGCGCAGCTCA
>JBEKYV010000554.1:0-2536 GCA_049510515.1 Solirubrobacteraceae bacterium
AGGAACACTCTGGCGTTGAGGCGGAGGTTGATTGGGGGGAGGCGAAGGTGCTGTTGCGCGGGGAGTTGGTCAAGGTGCATCTGTTTGAGATGCGGGCGTGTTTCTCGGGCGCGGCGTTCGTGATCGCGTTCCGGGATGAGACACAGCAGGCGTTCCTGGAGGGGCACGTCCGGGCGCTGGAATGGCATGGCGGGGTATTCGACCTGATCCGCTACGACAATCTGAAGAGCGCGGTCGTGCAGGTGTTGAAGGGCCGGCGCAGGGTCGAGTCTGACCGGTTCGTTGGGCTGCGTTCTCATTACCGGTTCGAGTCGTCGTTTTGTCTGCCGGGGCAGCAGGGGGCTCATGAGAAGGGCGGTGTCGAAGGCGAGGTCGGCCGGTTCCGCCGCCGGCATCTGGTTCCGGTCCCGGAGGTCTCCTCGCTGCAGGAGCTCAACGAGCTGCTCGAGCAGGCGTGCTGGAAGGACCTCGATCGCACGATCACCGGCCAAACGCAGACCGTTGGTGAGCGACGCGATCGGGAGCGGTTGCTTTTGAACGCGCTCCCGACCGAGCCGCATCCGACGTGGGAGGAAGCGTCCCCGAGGGTCGACAGCAAGGCGTTGGCGACCGTTCGCACGAACCGCTACTCGGTCCCGGCCCGATTGGCGAGGCTGCAGATCCGGGCGAGGGTCGGTGCGGGCGAGATCAGCTTCTGGCATGACGGCAAGCAGGTCGCCCGCCATGAGCGGCTGCACGGCTCCCATCAGATCAGCGCGCAGCTCGATCACTACCTCGATCTCTTGCAGCGCAAGCCGGGTGCGCTCGCCCGCTCCTTGGCGCTGCGCCAAGAGCGCGACCGTGGGGACTGGCCAGCCTGTTTTGATGAGCTGTGGACGGCGATTCAGCAACGCTCAGGCCGCCAGGAGGCTGCCCGGCAGATGGTCGAGGTGCTGCTGCTCTGCCGCGAGCACGCCACCGACGTCGTCGAGCTCGCAGTCAAGGGCGCGCTCGCGGCGGGCGCGTACGACGGCCGCGCGGTGAAGCTGCTGGTCGACCGCTCCACACGGCCCCAGCCACCGGCGTTGGAGATCGACGCGCGCTTGGCGGGGATCGGGCAGCCAGAACCCGATGACCTCGCCGACTACGACCAGCTACACGACCGGGAGCATCGGCGATGAGCGGCTACAGGTTCGAGATCGAAGCGTCCGCGGGCCCGGCGCGCCGCAAGCGTGTCTGCGGCGGCGCGGTGCTGCTCGTCCGCGTTCGCCTGTTCGACGGGCCCGGTGTCATTGACACCCATACCGGCGAGCCCGCCCCGCGACCGGACGCGTTCACCGACTTGGACCCGCGCGACGCGCGCGAGCTCGCCTTCGGCCTGCTCGCCGCCGCCGAACACGCCGAGCAGGAAACCCTGCAAGCGAACTACTGGCAGCCCCGACGATGAGCACAGCACGAAACAGCGCGCAGACCGCAGCTTTGGAGGCGCTGATCGACGCACACGCCCGCGAGCTGAAACTCCCGACCGTCAAAGCCCG
The DNA here is from genome assembly GCA_049510515.1 of Solirubrobacteraceae bacterium. Taxonomy (GTDB): domain Bacteria; phylum Actinomycetota; class Thermoleophilia; order Solirubrobacterales; family Solirubrobacteraceae; genus Palsa-744. The sequence continues at coordinate 1,518 of JBEKYV010000554.1, forward strand.
GTTCCGGCAGCTGGCCGCCGAAGCCCTCCGCGAGCAGCAAACCCCGGTCGCGTACCTCGCCGCGTTGCTTGAGGCCGAGATGAACGAGCGTGCCGAGCGCCGCGAACGCCGTCGGCTCCTCGACGCGCGGTTCCCGCTGCTCAAACGCCTCGAGGAGTTCCGGTTCGCCGACAACCCCAAGATCCCGCAGGCCACGATCGCCGCGCTCGCGGACGGAGCGTGGATCAACGACCGCGATTCCGTGATCCTGGTCGGTGACTCGGGAACCGGCAAGACACACCTGGCGATCGCGCTGGCGGTCTGCGCCTGCCAGCAAGGCCGCCGCGTCCGCTTTACGACGCTCGCCGGCCTCGCGAACGAGCTCCAAGAAGCCGACTCACGTCGAGAGCTTGCCCGCGTCGTTGGCCGCTACTCCCGCACCGAGGTCGTGATCCTCGATGAGCTGGGCTACCTGGCGTTGCCCGAGGGCGCTGCCGAGCTCGTCTTCCAAGTCATCTCGGAGCGCAACGAACGCGGATCGCTGATCGTGACGACCAACCTACCGTTCGGTGAATGGACCAAGGTGTTCCCCGACGCTCGCATGGCAAAGGCCGTCGTTGACCGGATCACCCACCGCGCGCACATCATCGACACCGGCACCGAGAGCTGGCGCTTCCGCCACGGCCTCGAACGCCGCACCAAGAAGAAGGAGGGCTGACCACCCCCACCCCGGAAGGCGCGCCCGCGACCGTCGCCACTACGCCGCCGCCCTCCGGGCGACGGCTCCGTGACGACGGTCGCGGCAGCCTCCCACCGCCTCATCAGGCAAGATCCAGACCAACAACAACCGACGCGAGGTGGGGCCACTTCAAGCGTCTACCCCGGGGCCAGTGCAAGTGGCGACAACGAGCCTCTCCTGGCCGATGCTGGTCTGGCTCCCGTGCCGGAGTACAAGCGACTCTCCACGGCCGAATACCAGCGCATCTGCGACCTGATCGCCACGACGTTGAAGTCCGCGGTCTAGCTCGGCGATGGCCGCA